>DAOUMR010000057.1:0-2986 GCA_034409905.1 Dehalococcoidales bacterium
AGGGATTAGAAGTTCTACCCTAAAAACTGGTATAATGTTTTGGGTGCCCACATAGCTCAGCAGGTAGAGCACGTTCTTGGTAAGAACGGGGTCACCAGTTCGAATCTGGTTGTGGGCTTTAATAAAGGGGGTTAAAAAATGGCAAAGAAGAAATTCGAACGGACTAAGCCCCATTGTAACGTGGGCACCATCGGTCATGTTGACCATGGTAAGACAACTCTAACTTCGGCGATGACCATGGTGCTGTCTAAGGCAGGAGGGGGTACCGAATTCCGTGCCTTTGATAGCATCGATAACGCTCCTGAGGAGAAGGCGCGCGGTTTGACCATAGCCATTGCCCATATTGAGTATGAGACTGAGAAACGCCACTATGCCCATATCGATTGCCCGGGGCATGCCGACTTTATCAAAAATATGATAACCGGGGCGGCCCAGATGGACGGCGCCATCCTGGTGGTGAGCGCCCCCGATGGGCCCATGCCCCAGACCAGAGAGCATGTCCTGCTGGCTAGGCAGGTGGAGGTTCCCTACATCGTGGTGGCTCTCAATAAGGTAGACGCCCTCGAGGACGAAGAGCTGCTGGAGCTGGTGGAGGTAGAGACCAGGGAGCTGCTGACCAAGTATAAGTTTCCCGGCGACAAGTTGCCGGTGGTAAGGGTGAGCGCCCTCAAGGCTCTGGAGTGCGGCTGCGGCAAGCGGGATTGCCAGTGGTGCGGCGGCATCTGGAAGCTGCTCGACGCCGTTGACAGTTATATTCCCACGCCGGTAAGGCCCAAAGACCAGCCTTTCCTGATGCCGGTTGAGGACGTCTTCAGCATCAAGGGCCGCGGCACCGTGCCTACGGGCAGGGTGGAGCGGGGTGTGATTAAGGCCGGCGACGAGGTTGAAATCGTCGGTCTGCACCACGAGCCGCGCAAGACGGTGGCGACCAGCCTGGAGATGTTCCACAAGATTCTGGACGACGCCGAGCCCGGAGACGCCGTCGGCATTCTGCTTCGGGGCGTGGAGCGCGACGACATCGAGCGGGGTATGGTTATCGCCGCCCCCGGTTCGATTAAGCCGCATACCTACGCCGAGGCTGAGGTCTATGTCCTGAGCAAGGAAGAGGGGGGCCGGCATACCCCGTTCTTTAACGGCTATAAACCCCAGTTCTATATCAGGACTACCGATGTTACCGGCACCATCGAGCTGCCCCAGGGGGTAGAGATGGTCATGCCCGGTGATAATATCACCATGAAGATTAAGCTTATCTACCCGGTGGCTCTGGAGAAGGGCTTGCGTTTCGCTATCCGGGAGGGGGGTAAAACGGTAGGTGCCGGCACCTTTAGCCGCATCATTGAATAGACATGGCGAAGAAGTCTGATGCCAGAGTGGTTATCCATCTCGCCTGCACCCAGTGCAGCGAGAGGACATATACTTCCACCAAGAATAAGAGGAATGACAGCCAGCGCTTAGAGCTCAGGAAGTATTGCCCCCGTTGCCGCACCACTACCCTGCACAGGGAGACGAAATAGTGCGACAGCGTGGAGGTTTTTAAGGCAGTCTGATGGCGCAACGTACCGCAGCCAAGCGTTCCCGGTTTCGCTTCATCGGCGAGATTATCGCCGAGCTGAAGAAGGTGGTCTGGCTCTCACGGCGAGAGGCGGCTTACCTGACGCTGCTGGTGCTGATGGTTACCGTGGCTGTGGGTATATTGCTGGGCGCCTTCGACTGGGGTTTTACTAAAATCGTGGACAGGTTCTTTCTGGGCGGCTAGGGGCCTGGCTCTTTTCCAATTCCAACTATTTGTTCGAATGGGGGTTATTGGTGGCTGAGAAGCAAAGTAAGGTGGCGGAAGCTAAAAAAGAGTGGTTCGTGATTCATACCTATTCCGGGTATGAAGAACGGGTTAAGAAGAATCTTGAGCAGCGCATCAAGTTTATGGACAGCGCTGAAGAGATTGGCGATATAATCATACCCACTGAGGTGGAGATAGAGGTCAAGAACGGGCAGCGGCGGAACGTGGATAAGAAGATACTGCCCGGTTACATCCTGGTCCAGATGAAAATGAGCGACCAGAGCTGGAACATTGTGCGTAACACGCCCGGGGTCACCGGTTTTGTCGGCAGCGGCACCAAGCCGACGCCTCTGGTTGAGGAAGAGGTCAACCAGATTCTAAAGCAGATGGCTGCCGAAGCCCCCAAGGTCAAGGTCGGCTTCCGTAAGGGGCAGAGCGTAAGGGTGACCAGCGGGCCTTTTATCGATTTTGTCGGCGTGGTTGATGAGATAAGCACCGATAAAGGCAAGGTCAAGGTGCTCCTCTCCCTTTTTGGGCGGGAGACACCGGTTGAGCTCGACTTCTTACAGGTGGAGAAGCTCTAGGAGATAAAGTGGCTAAGAAAGTCAAAGCTGTAATCAAGCTTCAGATTCCCGCGGGTAAGGCGAACCCGGCACCGCCGGTGGGGCCGGCCCTGGGGCAGCACGGGCTTAATATTATGGCCTTTTGCAAGGAGTATAACGAGCGCACCGCCAGCCAGGCGGGCTCTATTATCCCGGTGGAGATAACCGTTTTCGACGACCGCTCTTTCACCTTCGTCACCAAGACGCCGCCGGCCACCGATTTGCTCAAGAAAGCGCTGGGGTTGGAAAAGGCCTCCGGAGAGGCCGGCCATGTGAGGGCATCACCTGTCACCCCGGCTGAAGACAGACAGTCCCACTTACAAATTATGCTCTAATCGGCCCCGATGAGGTTCAGGATTTCCCTTCACCCTGAAAAGGCAGAATTCAAGCTACCCTACAACCATAATTACCCCCTGGCTTCAGCGATTTACTCCTTTCTATACCAGGGCGATGCCCTCTTCACCGATTTCCTTCACGCTGAAGGCTTCTATCATGACGGGAAAGCCTTTAAGCTGTTTACTTTCTCGCCTCTTTTCAGTTCGCGGCGTAGAGCCGCTAGAAATGGCCTTCTTATGGAAGGAAAGATAGTCTGGTTTATCTCCTCACC
>DAOUMR010000058.1:0-3378 GCA_034409905.1 Dehalococcoidales bacterium
TGAGGATTTTAACGATATCGGCGGTGGGTCCCGGCGCCTTCTCAATTATCTTGGACAGATAGATACCCAGCCCATCGTGAGTCATCCCCCGCTGCACCTTGACCCCCGTAGTGGGCACCTCACAGAACTTGAAGGTATTGTTAGGCTCGGTGTAGATGGCGCGGGCCAGGTCCTTGCCCACCTTGTTCTTGTCGATATCGAAGGCAGCCACGAAATTGATATCGCTGATATGATAGCCGCCCAGATTGACGTGCATCAGTCCAGGGACGAATTCGTTTTCTTTGGCTTTCCCGTAGTAGTGGACGCCCTGAACTAAGGAAGAAGCACAGTTGCCCACCCCTACTATGGCTACATTTATCTTACCCAAGTCTAATTGCCCTCCTTTTCAACAGCAAAACCTACGGCAAAGGGCCCCACCCCACCACACCCGTCAAAAACCCATCACTAACATTTCGCTGGAATTTATAGCCAAAGAGCGACTCTCTGGCGCAGCAAGCAGGAGTTAAAACTCCTGCCCAACTCTGATGCTTATAAAGAAGAGGATTTGCTCACTCCAACTCTACGACGTAACTCAAGCAGACTGGTTAGCCCTTGCCGATCCGGAATACTTTTGTCCCGCAGGAAGGGCAAACCCCTTTCGTCGCTGGTCGGCCGTTCTTCAGGGTAACCTTCTGGGGATTCCTTATTTCTACCTTACGTCTACACTTGAAGCAATATGCCTGCACCTAAATCACCCCCTTCTTGGTATCGGTTGAACTATACCCCTTTAGAGGCAGGCTGTCAAGAGCTATGAATACTATCTATCAGCGGCAAAGACCTTCTCCGGCTGCCACTGCCCCTTTTCCGCATCGTAGCAGAGCATAGCCAGGAAAGTGCCGTCACGGGTATAGACACGGCAGCGGTTGCCCGAGACAGACGGGGGCAGCTCGCCCTCCAGAGCCGGGGGACGCCCGTTTTTTATAGCCTCGGCGGCGGCGTCATCAACCACCACCGCCCCCCACCCCGAAAGCACACTGTCTATGGGATAGAGAAAGCGCTCCCAGTAGCCGTGGCGGAAGCCCTCCTCCAGCTGGGGTACGATAACGGCGTCTTCGATGGTGAATATGCCGCACCTCAAACGGGTCAGGCTCTTAAGACTGGCCCCGCAGCCCAGAAGCTGCCCCAGGTCGTCGGCCAGCGAGCGGATATAGGTGCCCTTGCCGCACTCGACCTCTATTGTAGCTATCGGCGGCTGCCAGTCTAAAAGCTCCAGGCGGTAAATCCACCGCTTTCGGCTCTTCCTAGGAACTTTAATACCAGCGCGCGCCAGCTCGTAAAGCGGCTTACCGCCGTATTTCACCGCGCTGTACATGGGAGGTGTCTGCTCTATCAGGCCGCGAAATGAGTCCAAAGCCGAAAGCAGCTTTTCTTTAGTGACGCCGGAGGGGTCTCCCCGACTGACCACGGTGCCGGTGGCGTCGTGGCTATCGGTAGCCACCCCCAGCTCTATTTCCGCTTTGTAAGCCTTGGGCGCCTCCACCAGGAACTCGACGATGCGCGTCCCCTGCCCCAGGCATACCGGTAGAACGCCGGTAGCCGCGGGGTCGAGGGTGCCGGCATGCCCCACGCGCTTTTCGCCACTCAGGCGCTTTACCAGGGAGACAATGCTGAAAGAAGTTTTGCCCCAGGGCTTATTGATATTCAGTATGCCGTCCATCAGTCACCAGGCTGGTTGGGTTTGGTACTGAGCTCGTCGATGAGCTGCAGGAGGTGGGTGCCCCGCTCGATGGAATCGTCCCAGTGGAAGCTCAGCTCGGGGATACGGCGCAGGCGCAGGCGCTTGGCCAGCTGGTTGCGCAGGAAGTTTGAGGCCGCCTCGAGCCCCTTTAGCATCTCCTGTTTCTCTTCCTCGCTGCCCATGCAGCTGACAAATACCTTGGCGTAGCGCAGGTCGGGGGAGACGGAGACCTCGGTCACGGCCACAAAATGGCTCAGTCGGGGGTCTTTGACCTGGCGCTGAAGCAGTTCGCTAATCTCATGGCGCATGAGGCTGCTTACCCGCTCGATACGACGTGCCATAACCGGCCTCTAGCTGGCTCTCTCTTTGCGGAAGAATTCCAGTATATCGCCGACCTCAAAACCGTCGAAGTCCTTGAGCCCCACCCCACACTCGTAGCCAGAAGCCACCTCCTTAACGTCATCCTTAAAGCGCCTCAGGCTGGCCACGGTAGATTCAACCAACACCTGCTCGCCGCGCCGCACCCTGACCTGGGCGCCACGGGTCGCCTTACCCTCGGTAACAGCCACGCCAGCCACCTTCAGCTTCTTGCTGGGGAAGACCGCCTTTACCTCAGCCCTGCCGTCGATAACCTCGACATAGGTGGGCTCCAGCATGCCTTTGAGCGCTTTCTCGACATCGTCCACCAGGTTGTAAATCACGTCGTAGGAGCGGATATCAACGCCTTCCACTTCAGCCAGGCGCTTTGCCCCGGCCTCAATACCGGTGCCGAAACCGATAATGAGCCCCTTAGAGGCGATAGCCAGCATGACATCGCTCTCGGTGATGTTGCCGCTGCTGCTGTGAATAATCCTGACCTGGACCTTATCCGTGCCCAGCCGTTCCAGGGAGCTCCTTATCGGCTCGATGCTGCCCTGGACGTCAGCTTTAAGGATAACGTTAAGCTCTTTTACCTCTCCGGTGCTTATCTGGTCGAAGAGGTTGTCCAGGCTCACCGCCCGGGATGGCCTCTCCTGCAGGTGCTTTTGTATCAAAGCCCGCGCCTGGTGCTCACCGGGCACGGCGTTCAGGGTATCGCCCACCTGGGGCAGACTGTCCAGACCCAAAATCGCCACCGGCATCGAGGGCTCGGCCTTACGCACCCTTTTACCCACATCATTAAACATCGCCCTGACCCGGCCCCAGGTACTGCCCACGACCACGGTATCGCCGACCTTAAGCGTCCCGGTCTGAATCAGCACTGTAGCCATGGGGCCCCGGCTCTTGTCCATCTCGGCTTCAATGACCACCCCCACCGCCGGGCGAGTTGGGTCGGCTTTAAGCTCTTCCATCTCAGCCACCACCAGGAGGTTATCCAGCAGCTCGCTAATACCCTTCTTCTCCTTGGCCGAAATGGGGACGCAGACCACATCGCCCCCCCACTCCTCAATAACCAGGCCGGCATCGGCCAGCTGCTGCTTAACCGCCTCGACGTTAGCCTCCGGCTTATCAATCTTGTTAATCGCCACCACGATGGGCACTCCTGCCGCCCGGGCGTGGTCGATGGCTTCAAGGGTTTGCGGCATGACCCCGTCGTCGGCGGCGACAACGAGGATGGTGATATCGGTCACCTGAGCGCCCCGCGCCCGCATCACGGTAAAGGCTTCGTGACCGGGGGTATC
>DAOUMR010000059.1:0-3211 GCA_034409905.1 Dehalococcoidales bacterium
GTTCGGGCCTCCACTTCGATTTTATCGAAGCTTCACCCTGGCCATGGGTAGCTCACCCGGCTTCGGGTCTAATCCGTGCAACAAAGTCGCCCTGTTAGGACTCGCTTTCGCTACGGCTCCGTCATTTAAATGACTTAACCAGCCACACAGATTAACTCACCGGCTCATTCTTCAATAGGCACGCCGTCAGAGCCTTGCGGCTCCTCCGACTGCTTGTAAGCACATGGTTTCAGATTCTATTTCACTCCCCTCCCGGGGTTCTTTTCACCTTTCCCTCACGGTACTGGTCCACTATCGGTCATCAAGGGTATTTAGCCTTGCCCTGTGGTCAGGGCGGCTTCCCACAGGATTTCTCGTGTCCCGTGGTACTTAAGTACAGGCCAGGAGCTTACCCCTTTCGTTTACGGGACTGTCACCCTCTATGGTTACCCTTTCCAGGGACCTTCAACTAAGGTTGGGTTTGTAACTCCTCGACCCATTCTGAGCTGGGTCCGGCCTGACTTGCAACCCCCCATAAGCATAGGCCCCAGAGCCACTGAGCTTATAGGGTTTGGGCTGTTCCCTTTTCGTTCGCCACTACTCAGGGAATCTCTCTTGATTTATTTTCCTCAGGGTACTGAGATGTTTCACTTCCCCTGCTTACCTCCACCCAGCCTATGTGTTCAGCTGGGGGTACCCAGGTTTTACCTGAGTGGGTTGCCCCATTCGGATATCCACGGCTAAGCTTGCTAGGCAGCTGACCGAGGCTTATCGCAGCCTTGCTACGTCCTTCATCGGCCCTTGATGCCAAGGCATCCACCACGTGCCCTTTCCCGCTTGACCTGCTTCAGATTTGATATTAGCCAGACGATATTCAATTGTTAAGGTGCTTAATACATAACTAAACGGCTTGGTGATTTGCACCAAGCCGTTCTTGGTTTAATCACCAAAGACCCTAGTTATGTATCAACGCCGTTCATAGGTAGATAAAATACTAACACACCGCCGCCTCTTTGTCAAGACGATTTATTGGTAAATTCCGTATAAATTTTAGGTATTTGTTATTGACAGTTGACCGATGGCTGTGGTAGTATATCCTGTTGCCGTTTGTTAGTTCGGCTGACAGTTAAAGATTGAAATTTTTTTAAGGCTCAATCAACAACGTCAGCTTGTGATGGATGAGCTATGGCTCATCCATTTAAATTGTGTCGAGTGGAGGGAAAATAAAAAGTGCCTACGGTTAACCAGTTAGTGCGCAAGGGGCGCACCCGGGCGGCGAAGAAGACCAAGGCGCCCGCGTTGCTCCTTAGCTATAACGCGCTGCGCAACAGGATGGTCACGGGGCGGGGTTCCCCCCAGAAGCGGGGGGTCTGCGTGCAGGTTAAGACCACCACCCCCAAGAAGCCTAACTCGGCGCTGCGCAAGATAGCGCGCGTACGCCTGACCAATCAAATAGAGGTAACGGCTTATATCCCCGGTGAGGGGCATGAGCTTCAGGAGCACTCGGTAGTGCTTATCCGCGGCGGGCGGGTCAAGGACCTGCCCGGCGTTCGCTATCACATTATCCGTGGCGCTCTGGACGCCACCGGTGTGGCTAATCGGCGTCAGGGGCGCAGTAAGTACGGAAGTAAACGGGCTGCTAGAGGCATGGTCGAGGAGGCGGTGGCGCCTGCGGCGGCTGAAGCGGCGGCTGAGGAATAGGAGAGAGAAATGCCGAGGCGGTCCCGTGCCACACGAAGAGAGATATCCCCTGATGCCAAATACCACAATGAAATCGTCGCCCGGTTGATTAACCGGATGATGAGGTGGGGTAAGAAGAGTCGGGCTGAGGAAATAGTCTACGACGCCCTCGCTGTGATGCAGGCCAAGGGGGCCAAAGAACCAGCCGCCACTCTGGAAATGGCGGTGAAGAACGCCACTCCCCAGCTTGAGGTCAAACCCCGGCGCGTCGGCGGCGCTACCTACCAGGTACCGGTTGAGGTCCGCCCGGAGCGGGCTCTTTCCCTGGCTTTGCGCTGGCTGGTAGCTTCGGCAAGAGCCCGGGGCGGCAAGTCTATGGCGGAGAAGCTGGCGGCGGAACTGAGTGAAGCCGCGCGGGGAGAGGGCACCACCATAAAGAAGCGTGAGGATACCCACAAGATGGCTGAGGCCAACCGGGCCTTTGCCCATTACCGTTGGTAGAGGATAGGAAGATGACGAGGAGCTTCCCTTTAGATAGAATACGTAATATTGCCATTATCGCTCACATTGACGCGGGCAAGACCACCGTCACCGAGCGCATACTGTACCACACCGGTCGCACCTACAAGATAGGCGAGGTCGATGAGGGCACGGCGGTGATGGACTGGATGGAAGAAGAGAAGAAGCGGGGCATTACCATCACCGCGGCGGCGACCACCTGCTACTGGCAGGAGCACCGCATCAACATCATCGATACCCCCGGCCATGTCGATTTCACCGCCGAGGTGGAGCGCAGCCTGAGGGTGCTCGATGGCGGGGTGGTTATCTTCGATGCCGTGGCCGGCGTCGAGGCGCAGTCGGAGACGGTATGGCACCAGGCGGATAGATATAACGTTTCCCGCATCTGTTTCATCAATAAGATGGACCGGGTGGGGGCTAACTTCGAGCGCACCGTTTCTATGATTGAAGAGATGCTCAGGGCTAAACCACTGGTGGCGCAGTTGCCGCTGGGCAAGGAAGATTCGTTTGAAGGCGTCATCGACTTGGTGGAGAATAAAGCCTGGCGTTTTGAAGACGACCTCAAGGAGCCGCCCGTTGAGGTGGCTATCCCCGAGTCGGAGCAGGCCAAGTGCGCCCAGGCTCGTCAGACGCTTATCGAAAAGCTGGCGGAGACCGACGACCAGATACTGGCCCTCTACCTTGAGGGCGCCACTATTACCCCCAAAGATTTGAGGCAGGCTTTAAGACGGGTAACCCTGGCGGTTAAAGGGGTGCCCGTTCTTTGCGGTAGCGCCCTGAAGAACAAGGGCGTGCGCCCACTGCTCGATGCCATCGTCAACTACCTGCCTTCGCCGGAGGATATGCCCCCGGTGAGGGCTATCGATACCAGGGTGGGGGGTGAGGTTGCCCGCCCGCCCAAAGACGACGCCCCGTTTTCGGCGCTGGCCTTCAAGGTGGTCTCCGACCCCTTTGTTGGCAGGCTGGTCTATTTCCGGGTCTATTCGGGCACGGTGAAGGTCGGTGCCCAGGTCTTAAATTCCACCCGCGGCAA
>DAOUMR010000060.1:0-18638 GCA_034409905.1 Dehalococcoidales bacterium
CGCGGAGAGCGAGCCGCCAGGGTGGCCGCTGCCTGCCTTACCGATCATGGTCACAATGTGGCGGCGCAGCTTTTTGGCCATCGCCTCCATCTCGGCGACCGAGGCCGATAAAGAAAAAACCTCGGCTTCTGCGCTAGTAGCCGAGGTCGATTTCGAACTGCCCGTCTCAGCCAAAGACTTCTTCGCCATCTGTGCCTTGATTATACACCAGTTTCAGGCTCAAGTTCAACCGATTTTAATTGACTTTAGCCCGCCGAAAGTGCTATGGTTAGTGGATATCAAAGCACACCAGCGGGGTAGAGGAAACAGATGGAAAAACTGAAACTGAAGGCTAGTAAAAGAGAAATCTTAGGCAAAAAGACCAGATTTTTGCGCCGCCAGGGCGTCACCCCCGCCCATCTTTTCGGGCACGGGCTTGCCTCGCTGGCGTTGCAGTGCGATACCCCCACCCTTCAGAAGACGATAGCCCGGGCGGGCATGACCCGCCTTATCGCCCTCGACGTCGAAGGCGACAAGCAGCCGCACAGCGTCTTCATCCGCGAAATCCAGAAAGAGCCCCGCAGCGGCGCTCTCCTCCACGTCGATTTCTACCAGGTGAAGATGACGGAAAAGATAAAGTTTGACGTGCCCATCGTTTTGATTGGTGAAGCCCCGGCCATGAAGGAAAAGGGGCGCACCGTATCCCAGAGCCTGACCGAATTAAGTGTGGAGTGCCTCCCCGACGACCTCCCGCCCCGCATTGAGGTTGATATCGGCGTGCTGGAGGACGTAGAGCAGGCCATCCTGGTCAGGGATATCGCTCTCGGCCCCAGGGTTACCGTCCTGGACGAACCCGACCAGATGGTGGTCAAGGTCAGCGAGGTCAAGGAGGAGGTCGAAGCGGTACCGGTGGTTGCGGAAGAGGTCGCCGCCGAGGCTGAGGTCGCTGAAGAGGCAGTGGCCGAAGAGGGCAAGGAGCCTACGGAAAAGGCGGAAGAGGAGAAGGAAGACTGAGCCTTCCCCGCTTGAAGCCATACTGGGCGTTTGCTATAATCGGGCTGTGACCGTTGACTTTCATACCCATGTCTTCCCCCCCCAGATAAAGAAGAAGCGCAACGACTACATCGACCGCGACCCCTGCTTCGCTATTCTCTACTCCAACCCCGAGGCTAAAATCGCCACCGCCGACGAGCTCATCGCCGATATGGACAAGGGCGGGATTGACATCTCGGTCATACTTAATATCGGCTGGACGACCCACGAGCTCTGCGTCGAAACTAATGACTATATCATCGATGCCGTAACCCGCTTTCCCAAGAGGCTGGTCGGCTTCTGTGCCGTCCAGCCCCAGTCGACCAAAGCCGCCGTAAAGGAAATCGAGCGCTGTGCCAAGGCGGGCCTTAAGGGGGTCGGCGAGATGAGGCCCGATATGCAGCTCTTCGACCTCGACGACGAGATGGTAATCGCCCCCTTCGTCGAGGCGCTCAACCACCACAATCTTATTCTGCTCACCCACGCCTCGGAACCGGTGGGGCACAAATACCAGGGCAAGGGGGGCATCACCCCCGACGTACTCTACCCCTTTATCGCCGCCTACCCCCAGCTGACCATCGTCTGCGCCCACTGGGGTGGGGGGCTGCCCTTCTATAACCTCATGCCCGAGGTCAAGAAGGCGATGCAAAACGTCTATTTTGATACCGCCGCCTCCCCCTTCCTCTACAGCCCCGATATCTATAGCCACGTCGTCAAGCTGGCCGGTGTCGACAAAATCCTCTTCGGCAGCGACTACCCCCTCATGCCGCCGCGCCGCCTGCTCGAAGAGATTGAGGCGCTGGACTTAAACAAAGAGACCAAAGAGCTGATGCTGTCCGGCAACGCCTGGAGGCTGCTCGGCATCAAGAACGAGCCCTAGCATGGAAGAGGTGCGCTGTTTCATCGCCATCGAGCTCCCCGACGGGGTAAAGAGGGACTTAAGGGAGCTTCAGGCGCAGCTCAAAGCGGCAAGCTTAGCACCGGTAAAGTGGGTTGACCCCGAAAACATCCACCTGACCTTGAAGTTCCTGGGCAACGTGGCCGCGGGCAGGTTGGACAAAATAGGTCAGGCGATGACGGAGGCAGTGCGGGGCACTTCCCCCTTTTCTCTTGAGGTCAAAGAACTGGGCGTTTTTCCCGACCCAAAACGGGTGCAGATAGTCTGGGTGGGGGTGAGCGGGGAGACAGAAAAGCTGGCCATTCTCCAGCAGCGAATTGAGTCCGGGCTGGAAAAGCTGGGCTTTCCCCCCGAAAACAGGCGCTTTACGCCCCATCTGACGCTGGCGCGCTTGAGAGACCGGGCTACGCCCCAGGAACGAGAAAAGCTGGGGCAAACAATCGCCGAAACCGAATTTGATAGTACCCAGAGCTTTATGGTCAATAGCGTCAGGCTGATGAAGAGCCAGCTCACCCCGGAGGGGCCCATCTACAGCCAGCTTAGCTCGGCGGCGCTTTGACAAGACGGTAGTGTATCATTATGAATCGCTCAAGCATTGACAATCGTTCAAGCAATAGTCTATGATTTAGATATGGAGAAACGCAGTAAAAAAGAGCATGACTTTGCAGTAACGGCTCTCAGGGTTGTCCAAGAGGCTACAGGGCAGCTTAAGGGTGGTTTTGATGCTAAAGAGATGGGCAGGCGTGGAGGGTTGAAAGGTGGTAGAGCTAGGGCAGAGAAGCTATCGCCCGAACGCCGAAGTGAGATAGCTAGTAAAGCGGCGGCGGCTAGGTGGGGCAAGTAAAGGCAACTTACATCTTCTCAGACTAATCAATTAACCCTTTGTATTCTACCTCTCGGTTGTTTTATCATGATGTTACTCTTAATGGAGGTGCATCATGGTCAAATGTGCCGAATGCGGTTTTTTGGCAGCAAGGAATATATTAACTCGTGAGTTGGAGGAGGCAGAAAAAACTTTTCGTGAAAAGGGTACTATCCCCCTGACTGGACAACTTGAGGGTCGTCCCCAAGCCCGACATGAGTCTCTACCGCTATGTTTTGAAGGGGTTTATAACCTTAGAGATGAGTTTGAAGAATTTGCGGGGAAGAGTAATCCTCAATATACAGATGTTCACGCAGTTATTAACAGCGAAAGGCAATGTAACGGATTTGTAAAATGGCAACAAGGCTATTCGCCGAAGGAGCATAGAGAAATGTTAGATAGAAAGTGGGTGCTAGAATATCAAGAGAAACGTGAAAAGGATAATAGGGAGTGGCAGGAAAAGCAAGAGAGCAGGCATTCTAGGCAAGAATGGTTAAGGTATATTTTACTAGGGCTTGTGACTATTTTTGTGACATTGATTGCTACGGGTAAAATATGATGCTGCAATAAATTTGTGGTAATAGCCCCTTGACAAATGCTTGAGCGTGTGCTATTATTTAGTCATTATGAATAGACTGAGTATAGAACGCCAAGCTCAAGTTATAAGGGTTCTATGTGAAGGCAATTCAATCCGCAGCACCGCCCGCATAACCAACACAGCTATCAACACAGTTGTTAGGCTGTTAAAAGAGGTTGGCGATGCCTGTGGAAAGTATCAAGATATATTCTTACGCAACCTACCCTGTAAGCACGTTCAATGCGATGAAATATGGTCGTTCTGCTATGCCAAGCAAAAGAACGTGCCGAAAGAAAAGCAGGGCAGATTTGGATTTGGTGATGTCTGGACGTGGACAGCTATTGATGCCGATACCAAGCTAATAATAAGCTGGCTGGTCGGTATGCGAAACGCTTACTACGGCAAAAAGTTTATGTACGACTTGAAAAGCCGACTATCTAATCGTATTCAGTTAACCACAGACGGCCATAAAGTTTACTTGTGGGCTGTAGAGGATGCGTTCGGGCAAGATGTTGATTATGCCATGCTAGTTAAGCTGTATGGTCAAGAGTTGGTATCTGAGACTAGATATAGCCCTGCTAAGTGCGTAGGCGCAGACCCACACGTTATTCAAGGCGACCCAGACCCCGATAAAATCTCTACCAGTTATGCCGAGCGCCAGAACTTAACAATGCGAATGAGCATGAGGCGATTTACTAGGCTTACCAATGCGTTCTCAAAGAAGCTGGAAAATCATATGTCTGCTATCGCCCTGTATTTCATGCATTACAACTTCGCCCGACCCCACAAAGCACTAGCTACCCCCTACCCAACAACGCCAGCGATGGCAGCAGGGGTTAGCGACCATATCTGGACATTTGAGGAGATTATAAAATTAAGGCAGGTGTAAAATGGGAATTGAATATGCAATCATCCCCATCAAAGACTTTAACTCTCTTTTTGAGGGGAAGGCGAAGATAGAGGTTATTGATAGCCACTTTGAAATCACTATTGATGGGGTGGCGCTAGAGATAATTTTGCCCACCTTTGCTGGTGCTAAAGCTACGGATTTGTTATCCCGCTCTTCTTGAGATATGCGTAGACACAAACTGTGTCTTCATCCCCGCCACCACCTCCACCGTCACAACCAAGCGAAAGAAGTGCAGCCTCTACTTTTCTTGCTGCGCTGTTTGTATAACACTGTTTAGCAATCCACCAACGATGTTCTTTGGCGACATTGTGGTCAACCACCAAGCGATTACTCCAGTTAGAGGCAATCCCAACATACCAGTCTGAGCGTTCCCCCCCGTGTTTATCCATATAATCCTTTATGCTATCATATACATCTTCTGCTTTTTGAGCTTCCATAACACACCCCCTTTAATAGTGGGGTTGGGAAACACACACACGCCCCTACGATTAAAGACGAGCGCCTGCTATTGTTTCCGCCAGCAGGGGCTTCCCCACCCCACTCGGATTATACTCCCACATCACTACCTGTCAATAGGTCAGTTTTGGAGCAATAGCCCCTCAAAATGATACACTACCGACAAGACCTTGCCATTGACAAAAGCATAGTGTATACTTCTTATCCAGATAGATTCCAACGGTTGGGAGGAGGACCTCATGGAACAAACTAATTTCCCTAAATGCCTGAAATGTAACTCTGGAGAGCTGGTGCCCCTGTCCGACTTTGGCAGTCAGGGGGCGGCCATTCATTACAAAGCCTGGGTTTGCACCAATCCTGATTGCGGTTTCAACCTAAAAATCAGGAACGGTGACGTCTATATCAACGAACCCATTATCAGCGGGGCGTCGCACAACCCCCGCCCCCGCTAAAACCCGAGCCTTTACCCCGAATTAGGCTGGAGGAAGGTGCTCCCTAGTTTAACCAAACTCAAGGGGATAGCACTCGACCTGTTGTTTCCACGCTGGTGCGTTGGCTGTGGAAGGGAGGGGGATTTCCTCTGCTCTGACTGCCTACGGTCGCTGGCCCGCATTACGCCCCCCCTCTGCCCCCGCTGCGGGCGGCCTCAGCTAAACGCCGTGCTCTGTCCCGTCTGCGTTGGCTGGGAGGCAGCGATAGACGGCATCCGCGCCCCCTTTAGGTTCGACGGCGCCATCCGCCAGGCTATCCACGAGCTTAAATACAACAACCTGAGGGCGATAGCGCCCTTGCTGGGACAATGGCTGGGAGATTACCTGAAGGCCAATCCACTGCCGGTAGATGTCTTGGTGCCGGTGCCGCTGCACCGCCAGCGCCTGCGGGAAAGGGGCTACAACCAGTCCCGCCTGCTGGCCCTGGAATTAGCCAAGCTCAGCGGCTTGCCCTTGGTTGAAGACTGCCTGGTCAGGGAACTATACACCACCCCCCAGGCGCGGACGCTGAACGTGGAAGAGCGGCGCACTAACGTCGCCGACGCCTTCAGCTGCCGCGACCGCCGCCTTAAAGACAGGGCAGTTTTACTAATCGACGACGTCACCACCTCGGGGGCCACCCTCGACGCCTGCGCTAGAGCCTTAAAAGAATCGGGGGCAAGCTCGGTATGGGGTCTGGTGCTGGCTAAAGAGACATAAGAAACAGCCTAAGGAGTAGGAAACGATGGAGATAACGATAACAGCCAAAAACATAGAACTAACTCCCACCGTGCGCCAGCTCATTGAAAGCAAGCTGGGCAAGCTCGACCGCCACCTGCCCGATATCAGGGAATACAAGGTGGAAATCGCCAGAGAGAAGACGAAGAACGCCAATGAGCACTTCGTCGTCCAGTTGACCATAGATAGCCACGGCACCCTGTTGCGGGGGGTGGAGCGGGGGGAAGACCTGCCCGTGGCCATTAAAAAGGTGGCTTCAATCATCAACCGGCAGATTGAGCGCTACAAGGGCAAGCTCTACGAGAAGGGCCGGGGCCGACCGACGGCGCGGGGTAAATTTGGGGCCGAGGCCCCGCCCGTGGGCAGGGTGGTCAAGGTCAAGCGCTTTGCCGTCAAGCCGATGTCGCCCGCCGAAGCCATCGACCAGATGGAGCTTCTGGGGCACGACTTCTTCCTCTTCTTCAACGCCGAAAGCGACGAGCTCAACCTGCTCTACCGCCGCCACGACGGCAACTACGGGCTTATCGAGCCCGAGATGGGTTAAAAAAATTCGCTTGACAAGCCTTAAGCGCTTTAATTATGATACAGAGACTTTAGCCTATGGCAACGCGAAAGATGGCAAAAAAGGCCCCCCAGAACCGCAACCTCTACCTAGGGCTGACCATAGCCTTCTTTCTGGCTATCATCGCCATATTCGTCTTCGACGGCTATATGGGCCTCTACGACACCGTCACCATAACCACCCAGGAGCGGGAAGAAACTATCGAGCCGGAATACTGGCTGCGCGATAACTACCATAACTACACCTGGACCGAGGAAGGGCAGGAGGTACACTTCCGCTACGAGCTGGATAACCGCACTTTTAGCAGCTACTCGGCTGATGTTGAGGTCGCCATCTGGTTCGGCGAGACCAAGCAAGAGGTTTTACTATCGCAGGCGGTAGCCATCGGCAGCTTTGATAAAGAAGAGCTGACCTGGACGGTGGATACCGCCACGCTCCGCCCCGCCGACATCCCCGAAAACCAGGACTACGAGTTCTCGGTAATTATAGAGCGGGACGGGGTCGAGAGAAGGATAATAGTGCATGTATCGGCACCGCCGGTTAAGCTTTGATAACGCGGGAGACGCTTTAGTATGAAGCTAGAATACGTACTATTCGGTTTCGGGATTATCTTCTGCCTGGCTGGCGTCGGCTACCTGGCCGCCCAGTACGTGAAGTACCTGTCGGAGTGGGGGCAACTGGTCTCCCTGCTGCTGACGGTGGGGCTGTTCACCTGCCTGGGCAAGTATTTTGAGGGGGTAGGATGGTAAGCGGCATACTGGTAACACTGGCTATTTTAGCCTCTTTGGGCCTTATCGCCTGGCTTATCGTCCGGGCGATAAAGCACCGCAGCTTCAGCGCCCATACCGTCGCCTACGCGCTGGCTATCCTGTCTGGCGTCTTCAGCTATGCCTTCTTCCTGAGCATGGACTTATCGCAGCTGCTCAAGATTGTGGTCTCCATCCTGATGGGTGCCGCCCTGATATTCCTGGCCGCCTACCTTCAGCTGCGCCGCCGAGCGCGTAAGTCATAGACTTTAGTCTTCGGGATAAATACGACGCAGTACTACACCATCTTTAATACCGATATGGGCTGGGTGGGGATACTGGGCTCCGCTTCGGGACTGCTCGCCGCCACCCCGCCCCAACCCTCATCCCAAAAAGCCGAGCGGCGACTTGGCGATATTAAAAACGCCGTCCTCTCCAAAAAACCCTTTGCCGATTTGATAAAGCGCCTGAAGGCTTACTTTGCCGGACAGAAGGTAGAATTCCCCGATAAGCTCGACCTCTCCTGGGCCACCGAATTTCAGCGCCAGGTATGGCGTGTTACCAGACTCATTCCTTATAGAGAGACAAGAAGCTACGGCTGGATAGCCAAAAGAATGGGTAAAAGCGGGGCGGCACGGGCGGTGGGGCAGGCTCTGGCCCGGAACCGCCTGCCCGTTATCATTCCCTGCCACCGGGTTTTAGCGGCCGATGGGGGCTTGGGCGGCTACAGCGGTGGGGTGGGGGTGAAAAGGTCACTGCTCCGCCTGGAAGCCCACCGCTAGGTTTATTCGATAGTACCGGTAAATACCTTGGTCTCGCCGACGTCGCCGCCTTCCCAGGGCTGCGCGTAGGTCATGGTTACCTCAACCTCCCCCGACGCAAGCGCCTTGAAGCGGAAAAGCTCGGTGCCGCCACCACCGACGACATTCTCGTCCGTCTCCTCCGGCTCATAGGTGGACTCGCCGCCGACCAGCTCCAGCATGGTCTCGTCGTAGCTCGCCTGCCAGCTGTAGCCCGTGGTGGGGTTAGAGCCCAGGGCGATAATGAACTCCTGGCCCACGCTGATGTCTATATTTTCCCCGACATCTTTGTAGGTCTTGACCCCCACGCACCCCGCCATCAGCCCCAGCGTCAGCACCACCACCGCCACTAAAAGCAAAACTCTTTTCATAAGCCCCTCCTTAGTGCTTTTTTCACCCTATTATAACGATGGCGACAATAAAAGGTTAGTTGCCGTACCGCCTTTTTTTAGTCAGGGGCGCCAGTGAAGCTCCGGGGGCAATACTTTAGCGCGGTAGAGCCTCCGTTTCGCCTCGGAGACCCCTTTGAGCTTCAGGTCCAGGAAGTCCCCCTCGTATTTCTCGATTAATCCCTCCACGGCGAAGCTGTAGTATTTATTCTCGCCGATAATAATATGGTCTAAGACCCTTATCTGCATAATCCCCCCGGCAAAGACCAGGTCGCGGGTTATCTGCTCGTCGCTCGGGCTGGGCTCGGGGTTGCCCGAGGGGTGGTTGTGGACCAGAATCAGTGAGTTGGCGCTGTGCTTTATGGCGCTCTCCATCACCTCGCGTGGGGAGACCGCCCCCCTGTCCACCGTACCCTGAGCGATATCGGCGGTGTCGATAATCTGGTTCTGGCTGTTTAAGTAGATTACCTTAAGGACCTCTTTCTTGAGGTCGCGCATGGAGTGGTAGAGGTAGTCGAAAATCTCCCGCGCCGACTTATAGGCGGGCTTAGCCACGATATTTTGCTTGAGGAACTCGCGGGCGACTTCGGATACCAGCCTGATGCCCAGGGCGTTGTGAGGCCCGATACCGTCTATCTGCCGTAGTTCCTCGGGCGAGGCCGCGAGCACCCCCCTTAAGTTCTTGAACCGCTTGATGGCTTCCTTCGCCTGCGGCTTGCAGTCCCGGCGCGGCGAGCCCAGGGTGAGCAAAAGCTCGACGATTTCGTAGTCGTGAAAGCCGCTCAAGCCCGACCTGATGAACTTCTCCCGCAGGCGCTGGCGGTGTCCCGCCGTCTCCTGCCCGCTCTCGGCTTTAGCCATGGGTTACCACCTTCAGCCCCTCCTCCCCCACCAGCTCCACCAAGCGCTGATGAAGCTCGGGGCAGTAGCCGGTATAGATATTGGAAAGTTTAAGGTTGACCACCCTGTCCCCGCTGACGACGCACATGTTGACCTCGTCCTCACCGGGGAATATTCTCAGGGTATCGACCAGTTTATTGAGGCAGGCGACGTCGTTATCGATATTTTCGGTCTGCTTGATGCTTATGGTCAGGCGGTTTTTTTGCTGCGGGGGCGGCGGGGGCGGCTCGGCAGCCTTGACTTCCTGGGGCGGGGGTCCCGGGGCGGTTTCAAGCTGGTAGCGGCGCACGTTATCGCAGCTCAGTTGCACGCGGTCGTTGCGCACCCTCACCTTACCCTCCACCAGCACTATGCTGCCCTCCTCCCAGAGCTCTCTGGTGCCGGCATAGACATCGGGCCAGGCCATAACCTCCACCCGGCCGTCGAGGTCTTCCAGCATAACGCTGGCGAAGGGGCGGCGGTCGCGGGTGAAAGACTGGTGCACCGAAGCCACCATACCCGCCACCCGGACGGTCTGCCCCGCCAGCTCGGCCTCGACCTGCCCGCACAAGACGGTATTCTCCGCCGCCACCTTGGCGGCAAAGGCGGCGAAGGGGTGCTCGGAGAGATAGACCCCCAGCAACTCCCTCTCCCAGTCGAGCCTGTCCTTGGTCGAGATTTCGGCCGTCTCCAGCTCCAGGCCGGGCACAGGGGTGGGCATGGTCTCCCCCCAGAGGTCGAACATGGTGGACTGCCCCGTCTCGCGCAGGTGCTGCTCCCGCTGGGCCAGGGATTGTATGCGCCCGACGCTGGCCAGCAGGGCGCCGCGGTCGCCCAGGCTATCAAAGGCGCCGGCCTTTATCAGGCTCTCCATGGCGCGACGGTTTAAGTTCCTCAGGTCGGCGCGGCGGCAGAGGTCGTCGATGGACTCGAACTCGCCCCCTTTATCGCGCTCGTTAACCAGCGGTTCCACCGCCCCCACCCCCACGTTCTTGATGGCGTTCAGCCCGAAGCGTATGGCGGCCTTGCCCTCTTCGCTGGGCTCGATGGAAAAGTTGACCCGACTGCGATTTACGTCGGGGGGCAGGACTTCAATCCCTAAGCGGCGGCACTCGGCGACGGCGGTGGCCACCTTATCCTGCTGGTCGGCGTGGGTGATGAGAAAGGCGGTGATATACTCGGCAGGGTAGTTCGCCTTGAGATAGGCGGTCTGGTAGGCGATAAGGGCGTAGCTGAAGCTATGCGCCTTGTTAAAGGCGTAGCCGGCAAATGGCTCGATAAGGGAGAAGACCTCCTCGGCGACCTGTGAGGAATAGCCCATCTCCCTGGCGCCGCTTAAGAAATTGCGTTTCTCCTTCTGCATCACGGCGGCAATCTTCTTGCCCATCGCCTTGCGGAAGATGTCGGCCTGACCCAGGCTGTAGCCAGCCAGCGCCTGGACGATAAACAAAACCTGCTCCTGATAGACGATGACCCCGTAGGTCTCCTCAAGTATGCTGGTCAGCGTCGGGTGGGGGTAGTGGATGGGCTCCAGCCCGTGCTTGGCTTTGATAAAGGTGGGGATGTGCTCCATGGGTCCCGGGCGGTAGAGGGCAATCATGGCGGCGATGTCGCCGAAGGTGGTCGGCTTGAGTTCTTTGATGTATCGGCGCATGCCGGCACCCTCCAATTGAAAGACCCCCACCGTCTCCCCCGAAGACAAGAGCTGGAAGGTCTTGGCGTCGTCCATGGGGATATTATGCAGGTCGATATCGACGCCCCGGCTCTTAGCGATAATCTCTTTAGCCCGGCCCAGGATGGTCAGGTTGGCTAGCCCTAAGAAGTCCATCTTGAGCAGCCCGATGCGGGCGATATCATCCATGGAGAACTGGGTCATCACGGTGGTCTCGCCGTCGCCCCGGCTCGCCCGCTGCAGGGGGACATAGTTGGTCAGCGACTGCCTGGAGATGACCACGCCGGCGGCATGGGTGCTGGCGTGGCGGGCGATGCCCTCCAACTTTTGGGCGGAATCGACCAGCTTGCGGATGCTTTTGTCCTCGGCGTAGATAACCCTAAGCTCGTTGTTCTCCTCAAGCGCCCTCTCCAAAGTCATACCCGGGCGGAAGGGCACCAGCCGGGCGACGCGGTCAACATCGCCGTAGGCCATGCCCAGCGCCCGCCCCACGTCCCGCAGCGCCGCTCTAGCCCCCAGCGTGCCGAAGGTAATAATCTGGGCGACGTGGTCCTTGCCGTATTTCTGGGAGACATAGGCGATAACCCCGTCGCGGCGGGCGTCCTCGAAGTCCAAATCAATATCGGGCATCTCCTGGCGCTCCAGGTTGAGAAAGCGCTCGAAGACCAGCTTGTTCTCGATGGGGTCGACCTCGGTTATACCCAAACAACGTAATATGATGCTGGCAGCGGCGCTGCCCCTGACCCCGAAGAGGATTTTATGCTCCTTGGCGAAGGAGATGATGTCCCAGACGACGAGCAGGTAGTTGGCAAACTGGGTCTGCTTGATGACCTCCAGCTCGTAGTCGAGCCGCTGCTTTATCTCCGGGGAGGGGTTGGGGTAGTATTTATCCAGGCTCTGGTGGCAGAGGTCAGCTAAAAACTCGTCGGCGCTCTTGCCCTCGGGTATGTCAATTTCGGGCAGGTGCAAGCGCCCGAATTCGAGTTTGAGGTTGCACATCTCGGCGATTTTCTCGGTGTTCTCCAAAGCTTCGGGAATATCCTGGTAGAGCGCCGCCATCTCCTCCGGGCTTTTGAGGTAATAGAAGTCGCCGGCCATCTTTATCCTTTTCTGGTCGTAGATGGAGGAGTTGGTGCCGATGCAGAGCAACAGGTCGTGGGCGGAGGCGTCTTCCTTGTTGACGTAGTGGACATCGTTGGTAGCCACCAGCGGTATCTCCAGCTCCTGGCCCATCGGTATCAGTTGCTGGTTGAGCTGTTCCAGCTCGGCTATGGGGTGGCGCTGTATTTCAAAGTAGAAATCGCCGAAGGTCTCTTTATACCAGAGGGCGGTCTGCTTGGCCTCTTCGAGCCTACCCGAAAGGATAAGCTGGGGCACCTCGCCGACGATGCAGGCGCTTAAGGCGATAAGCCCCTGGTGGTAGCGCTCCAGCAGCTCTTTGTCCACGCGGGGGCGGTAGTAAAAGCCCTCCAGGTGCGCCTTGGTGGTGAGCTGGATGAGGTTGCGGTAGCCGGTCTGGTTCTTGGCCAAAAGGACGAGGTGGTAGTTGCTCTTGTCGCCGGCGTTGCGGCTCAGATGTCCGTTCGGCGCCAGATAGACCTCACAGCCGATGATGGGCTTGATGCCCGCTTCCCTGGCGGTGAGGTAGAACTCGATGGCGCCATACATAACCCCGTGGTCGGTTATGGCCAGGCTTTCCATGCCCATTTCCTTGGCTCGCTCCACGAGCTGGGGGATAAGACCCATGCCGTCGAGCAAACTGTACTGGGTATGGACATGGAGATGACTGAACATGGCTCTGATTTTTATTATAGCACAGGGGTCGGGGCGGGGGGATATAGTTTCAAGACATAACAGTTGGGAAATTTTGAAACAGATTTTATATAATCGGCACCCCACCTTGTTGTGCGGAAGTCGTATTTTCCCACCCAATACCCACCCTATAAGGGTGGTACCCCTTTTATATCCTCCTTCAGGGTTACTCCCAACCCCACTCTGTTAGCGTACGTTTTTCTGACCCACCCTGCCCGCCCTTAAAGGGGATTCTCCCTCTAGAATTCCTTCTGGGTTACACCCCACCACCCCACCTTGTTTAGCGTAAGCATTGTTGTCCCAACCCAGCCCGCCCTAATGAGTTAAACTCCTTAATCTGGGGGTTACGTACCCCCCGCCTCATTTTGTCATTGCGAGCGAAGCGAAGCAATCTCCCCAAACAAGGGGTTCAGTAGGGGTCTAACCCATACTGGGTGGGACGGGTGGGCTAGAAAGACCTACGCTAAAAAGGTGGTAGGGAGGTCTTATCCCCCCACATTTCTCTCCGTGACTAAAATTTGCTACACTGTTTATGGCATAAGATGAAGAAATTTGCAAGGACGATATCGGGGGTGACACCGGTGGCGGTGATGACCGAGCCTCTTAAATGCCCGGGGAGATGCGTCTATTGCCCCACCTACTCAGCCACGCCCCAGAGCTATACGCCGGAATCGCCAGCGGTCTTGCGGGCGATAAGGTGCGACTACGACGCCGCCAAGCAGGTTCGCTCAAGGCTGAAGGCCTTAAGCGAGATGGGACACCCCACCGACAAGGTCGAGCTGATTGTGATGGGGGGCACCTTCCTCGCCTTCCCCGAAGACTACCAGTACCGTTTCATCAAGGAGTGCCTTGACGGCTTAAACGGCGAGGATTCCGCCGACCTTGAAGAAGCTAAAGAGCGCAACCAGACGGCCAGGCACCGTTGCACCGGGCTTTGCATCGAGACCCGCCCCGACTGGTGCGGGGAAAAGGAGATAGAGCGCATGCTCCGCTTCGGCGCCACCAGGGTCGAGCTGGGCGTGCAGATGCTGGACGACGAAATCTATCAGCTAACGCGGCGGGGGCACAAAATCGAAGACGTGGTGCGGGCCACCGCTCTGCTGCGGCAGTACGGCTTTAAGGTGCATTATCACTGGATGCCGGGGCTGCCCGGCTCCACGCCCGAGCACGATTTGGAGCTATCCCGAATGCTCTTTGAGGACGAGCGCTTTAAGCCCGACGGCCTCAAGCTCTACCCGACCATGGTCGTCGAGGGTACCGAGCTTGAGAGGTGGTATAAAGAAGACCGCTACCGGCCCTACGACGTCAAGACGATGGTCAGGCTGATGATTGAGATAAAGTCCATCGTGCCCAAGTACGTCAGGATTTCGCGGGTACTGCGCGATATTCCGGCCAAGTTCATCACCGCTGGCGTCAAGGACTCATTAAGAGGCATAGTCAAGCAGCGCATGAAGCAGCGGGGAATCGAGTGTAAGTGCATCCGCTGCCGCGAGTATGGTCACCGGGCGCGGGAGGGATGGGAAATCGGCGAGCCAAAGCTCGTGAGGCTGGACTATGGGGCGGCGGGGGGCAAAGAAATCTTCCTCTCCTTTGAGGACGAGGGCGAAACCCTTTTCGCCGTACTGCGGATGCGGATCCAGCCCCGGAGTAGCGAAAGCCCAGCGATTATACGTGAGCTGCATGTCTATGGGCCCGAGGTCCCCTTAGCCGGGCAGAACGCGGCAGCAGCTCAGCACAAGGGGTTAGGCAAAGCCCTGCTTCGGGAGGCGGAGCGAATCGCCGCCGAGGAATTCGGGGCGCGGCAGATGACCATCTTGAGCGGCATCGGCGCCCGGGAATACTACCGCACCGAGTTCGGCTATAAGTCGCGGGGGGATTACATGGTCAGGGATTTGGGCTAGCTAGGAGTCGCCTTTTTCCAGCTCCCTCAGGCGCCCGTCCCCGATGCCGAAGTGGTGGGCTATTTCGTGGCGGACCACCCTGCCGATTTCACGGGTGATGCTGGCGTCGTTGCGGCACTTGGCTTCAATCGGCCCCTGAAAGATGGTTATCTTATCGGGGGGCACCAGCCCGTAGTGATCGCCGCGCTTGGTCAGGGGTACGCCCTGATAGAGACCGAGCAGTTGGTAGCGGCTCCTTAAACCCAAACTAGCCAGTTCATGTTGCGACGGCCAGTCTGCCACGACCACGTCAACATTCTCCAGCCGGGCGCTAAACTCCTCAGGCAGGCCGGCCACCGCTCTCTCCACCAGCTGTTCGAACCTCTCTCTATCCATAACCCCTAGACCTCTTTGCCTTTATGCAGCCGCCAGACGACCCACAGGATGAGTCCACAGATAGCCACGCCGCTGGCCAGGAGCAGGCTGGCTACCAATACACTAAGGTGTGAAGACGACTTAGGCGAGCTAACGAAGCGGATAAAATGGATGATGCAGCCGATGGTACCCCCGCCGGCTATTATTGTCGCCATTATGGCCACCGGCAGGCTTCTCAGCTTTTTCAGGCTGGGCTTGATAGTGAGGTAGAGGAGAAGGGCGTAGGTGACCAGAATAGCCGCCATGAGCAGGATTATTATGGTCAGGCTGCCCACGTGGTTGGCGGAGCAAATCCCCCAGACCAGGCGGATAATAGCCGCCCCCAGCGCCAGCGTCAGCGCCACTATTACCCATATCCGCAGATACAGGCTTTTCATAACGTCAATTACTCCTCAGGTAGTCTATAGCCCACTGAATGGCGTCCTCGCCCTCAAGCTCAAGCTCATAGTCGGGATAGAGACCTTCGCCCTCTATGAGCCGACCCTTGGGGGTAAACCAGCGGCCAATGGTGATATACAGACCTGAGCCGTCACTGAGCTGGTGCAGGACATTGACCCCGCCCTTGCCGAAGGTCCTGGTGCCGGCAATGGTGGCGCGCCCATAATCCTGCAGGGCGCCAACCAGCACCTCGCTGCCGCTGGCGCTATATTCATCGACCAGGACCACTACCGGCAGGTCGGTGGTTATCCCTCCCGGCCTGACCGAGTAAACGTCTCGATGCCCCTCATTATCGACCACCTCCACCACCACCCCCTCCCTCAGGAAGAAACTGGCGACATCAACCGCCGAATTCAGCGTGCCACCGAGGTTGCCGCGCAGGTCAACGATTATGCCCTCAGCCCCTTGCTGATTTAGCTCCGCCATCACCAGCGCTAGCTCTCCGGCGGTACGCTCGGAGAAATTGGTGATAGCGATATAGGCTATCTCCTCTCTCATCTCAAAGTCAACGCTGGGCACCTCGATGACCGCCCTGACTATGGAAATCAGCTCCGGCTCGGTCTCGCCCTCATGAAGGACAAGGAGGGTAACTGTCGTCCCCTCAGGACCGCGGACAAGGAGCACCGCCTCGGCCAGGCTCATGCCCTCCGTGGACTGGCCGTCGATTTCCAGAACTATATCGCCCGCCCTGATGCCGGCCTTATCCGCCGGGGAATCGGCAATGGGGGCGACAATGAGCTGCTCGTCCTTGGCCGATACGTAGGCGCCAATGCCCTCAAAGCTCCCCTCCAGCTCCCCCATACTCAGCTGGTAGCTCTCGGCGTCCAAAAAAGCGGTGTAGGGGTCATCCAGCGCCTCCACCATACCCCTGACCGCCCCCTGGGCCAGGGCCTCGGTATCAATCTGGTCGTTTTCCACATACTCCTGGAGTATTATCCCCCAGGCCTGCTCAACAATATCAAAGTCGGTCTGCTGAGAGTTCCTGTCACCGACAAAACAGCCCGCGGCGAAAGCCAGGACAAGAATTACACTCAGAAACAGGCCCAGCGCTATCTTCATCTTCTTAGACATCGGACTCACTCTCCCTTAAGGTTTGCCTCAAATAAGGCTATCTTATCAAAGAGGGAAAATAAAAGAAAGCGAAAAGGGCGGCAAGCCTAGTTGGAGCTGGCGACGCTATCCACCAGGCGGATGGTATCGTCGATGTCGGCCAGGCTAAAGGAAAGGCCCCGTTTTCTCAAGTCGGTATAGCCGAGCCCCAGGAAGAGCCTTTGCCCCGCCACCCAACACATCTCGTCGTAGAGGGCGGGCCAGCCTTTCCCCTGGCGCTCGAGGCAGAAGAGTATAAAATCTCGCACTATCGGGTCGACTGTCTGCATACCGTCTTTCTTAGAAAAACTACCCTTCTGAACCCTAACTATATGACCAACCCGACCCGACTGACAAGCCCACTCAGGGCGGCTGGCATCACATTTTTAGCCCCGATTACGCTTAAAAATTAGGGATTGCTCCATTTTTCTCAACGCCAAGCGGAAAGGGAAAGAGTTGCCGAAAAGAGGTCAAGTAAACCTGTAAGCCGAGTTCTGTGTTCTTCCGAAGAAGAACGGTGACCATCTATCTAGCTCTTCCGTTACCGGAAGAATCAAGCGACCAACCCGGGGACAGGCCGGGCGTCCTTATGTCCCTCTATTTGGTCTTGCTCCGGATGGGGTTTACCCAGCCGACCGGTCACCCAGCCGCCGGTGGGCTCTTACCCCACCATTTCAACCTTACCCGCCTACGCTAAAGCTACGGCGGGCGGTGTGTTTCTGTGGCACTCTCCGTAGGGTCACCCCTCCTGGGCGTTACCCAGCACCCTGCCCGGTGGAGCTCGGACTTTCCTCCCGCCTGCGCCAAAGCTTCGGCGGGCGGTCACCCGGTTTACTTGACCTGATTACAGTGTAGTATGACGGCGGTGGTTAGTCAACCTAAAGCTTTACCGGCCAGCCTATCCGCCTCTCTGTTTTGTTCACGGGGTATGTGGGTTATGGTGAAGGCTTCCAGCGAGCCGACGAGCTTGACCACCTCCTGATAGAGCGGCCGCAGGGTGGCTTTCTTGACGCGGTAGCGGCCCTTAAGCTGTTTCACCACCAGCTCGGAGTCTGACTTTATGTAAACTTCTCCAGCGCCGAGGTGGACTGCCTCCTCCAGAGCGGTAATGATAGCCCGGTACTCCGCCTGGTTATTGGTGGCCCGCCCGATGCGCCGGGAGATACGGCTGATTACCCTACCCTGCCCATCCTGTATCACGGCACCGATAGCCGCCGGTCCCGGGTTGCCCGATGAGGCGCCATCGGTATAGATTATCAATCTGGCTGGCGTCATTTACTCCTTCAGGCCAGGAAAAGGATGCGCCCGCAGCTGCTGCACTGCACCAGGTTATTACCCCTCACCCGCTGCAGGTCGGTGGTGGGCAGCGATATCCGGCAGCCGCGGCATATCCCCTGCTCCACCCTGGCCACCGCCGTCCCCTTGCCCTTTCTCAGCTGCTGGTAAAACTCAACTGTCTCTGGCTCGATTCGCTCCGAGAGCCGTTGCCACTTTTGCCTGAGGTCAGCGAGGAGGGCCTGGAGCCTGGCCTTTTCCTCGGCCAGCTGCTTCTGCTGGCGCTGCCAGTCAGCGGTCAGGTTTTCCAGCTCGCTGTTGGTCCCGGCCACGCTGGCCTCGGCCTGCTCGACCTGGTCGATAACGCCTAATGCTTTCTCCTCCAGCTGGTCGCGGCGGGCTTTGAACATCTCGACTTCCTGCTGGCGACTGGACAGCTCTTTGGAGTTCTTTATCCGGCCGCTGAACAGCGACTCTTCGGCGGCGTCAATCTTGTTGGTGATGTCGTCTATCTCCCACTCCGCCGAGTGCTGCTGGTGCTTTAACTCCTCAAGGCGCTGCTGCTCCGACTCCAGCCGGGCTTTAGTTTTGAGCACCGCCTGACTTTCGCCGAGCTGGCTGATAACCTGCTCTAACGCCCGCTGGTTAGACTCAATCTCCAGGTCCAGTTCCTGCAGCTCATAAAGCTGCCGCTCAACATTCATTTCTCCGCCTATTCTATAACTACCTTCCCATAACA
>DAOUMR010000061.1:0-2617 GCA_034409905.1 Dehalococcoidales bacterium
CGGGCGGCCCGTTCCCTCTTGGCTAGAAGCTCCTCTATCCTTTCCAGCTGGGCGATGCCCAGGGCGCAGTTGATATCGCTGAGGCGGTAGTTATAGCCCAGCCTCTGGTGCTCCAGCCATTCTTCACTTTCCGTACGGCCCTGGTTTCTTAAGCTGCGGCATAAGTCGGCTATCTCTCTATTGTTAGTGACGATGACTCCGCCCTCGCCAGTGGTCATCTGCTTGTTGGGGTAGAAAGCGAAGGCGGCGGCATCGCCGAAAGTCCCTGCCTTTTTCCCTTTATACTCCGCCCCCAGGGCTTCACAGCTATCTTCTATCAATCGCAGGCGGTGCTCCCGGGCAATCTTTTCCAGCCTGTCCCAGTCGGCGGGATAGCCGAAGACATCCACGGCCAGAATAGCCTTAGTCCTGGCCGTTATTTTTTCCTCGATGCGGCTAGTGTCAATATTCAGCGTCAGCGGGTCTATATCCACGAAAACGGGCTTGGCCCTCTCAAAGAGGATGCAGTTAGCCGAGGCGATGAAGCTGAAAGGCGTGGTGATGACCTCGTCGCCGTCTTTTATACCCAGCGATTTTATTATCAGGTGCAGGGCGCTGGTGCCGCTGTTTACGGCCACGGCCTGTTTCACCCCGGCAAACTTAGCAATCTTGTTCTCGAATTCAACCAGCCTGGGACCCAGGCTCAGGTCGGGCGTCTTGAGCACCCGGGTGACGTATTCAATCTCAAGGTCGGTGATATCGGGGTTCGACAGAGGTATTTTCATAAGTTCCCGTTAGCCCGTCCTTTCTCGGTGCTCCCACCTGCCTCTGAAGGTAATCAGGAAAGAGAGCCAGATAAGCTTGATATCAAGCCAGAGGTTCATCCTGTCTATATAGAGGTTATCGTAGCGGAACCTCTGATGATAGCTGAGGCTGACGCTCTTACCGACGTAAACCTGAGCTATGCCGGTCAGCCCCGGCCTCACTTGGCTCCTCTTTTTATAGCCCGGCACCTGGCCGATATTATCGTAGCGCATTCTCTCCCAACCCTCAACCCTGTAGGGGAGGGGTTTTGGTCCCACGAAGCTCATACCGCCTTTGAGGATATTGAGCAGAACGGGCAGCTCGTCCATAGCCGTTGCCCGCAGCGCTTTGCCTATCCTAGTAACCCTGGGGTCTTTGGCTATATCCGTAACCCGGTGCGGGGTTTCGCCCTTGGCTACGGGCTTCATGGTGCGGAACTTGACCATGTAAAATTCTTTGCCTCCCCGGCCCACTCTCTTCTGGAGAAAGAGGACGGGCCCCCTGTCGGCCAGGAATATCATTAGGGACACCAGCAGCCACAGCGGGGAAGATAAGACCAGCCCTATAGCCGCCAGCGCTATATCAAAAGCCCTCTTGGTAAAACGCTTCATTTCTTTAAGCCTAAATATCGGGCACCACTACCCTGGGTCTCTCGCCTGTCTTCTGGCAGGGACTGCCAACGTTTATAGTCCACGGTTCGATATCCTTGAGCACCAGGCTATTGCTACCGATGATGGCTCCCTCGCCTATGGTGACGTTGGGGTGAATCACTACATTAGTGCCGATGAAAGCATCCTTCCCTATTACTATCTTGCCGATGATGATGTTTCTCTGCTCGGGAGGCAAAGCCGTGGACATTCGCTTGCCGCCATGGTAGCTATCAGTCCCGGTAAGAATTCTGGAGCCGTAGGCGATATCGGCGTAATCGCTCACCACCAACTCCCCCCACCGATGATGCTGACGAAAGCGGCGATGTGGACATATCTGCCGATTTTGATGCCCTTACCCCCAAAGATGAAGCTAAAGTCATCAATCACGGAATGGTCGCCGAGCTCTATCACCTCTGGTTTGATAATCCTGGCCAGGGGATAGATTTTTACTTCCCGCCCGCATCTCTTTAGTTTTTCTTTTAGCTGTTCTTCGCCTTCAATCCAGCTTGACATCTCTTACTACCTCCAGTAACTTGTCGGCTTAAAACCGGCAGCGAATAGTAGTCATGACATATTCATGACCCCCCGTCCCCAAGTTTTTGGTGTGTAGGCCTGGCTTTTTCCAGGCACTCTTTTAAACCTTCGGGCAGAGTATGACGTGGCGACCATCCCAGCCTATCGCGGGCATAACCGATGTCCAGTTCCAGGTGCAGGGGGCTGTTGCCGGCCATATCTGGGTGGCGCTCTATCGTAAGCGGCGGCAGCCCCAGCTCCGCTGTGACCTTGGCTAGGCACTCCACAAGCTCGTTAAGGCTTACGCTGCCTCCGCCGCCGACATTGTAGCTATCGTTCCAACCGCGGGGGTATATCTGCAGAAGCCGAAGCACACACCGGGCGGCATCCTCTACGTGCAAAAGGTCTAACCGCTGAGTGCCGTCTCCGTACACCGGCAGCGGCTTGCCATCCTGAATCAGACGGGCGAACTTGCCGACAAGCTCGTCCCAGTGCATAAAGAGGCTGACCCCGTAAAAGCGAGAAAATCGCAATATCACGAAGTCCATGCCGCCTTTGTTTTTTTGGATTAGTTGCTCAGCGGCGTATTTCGTTCTCGCATAGACAGTCTGTGGGTCCGGCTTGGCTTTCTCATTCCAAGGGGCACCTTTCAGGCCATAGACACTCTGTGA
>DAOUMR010000062.1:0-3408 GCA_034409905.1 Dehalococcoidales bacterium
CCAGGCGCACCAGTTCCGATGGCTGGGGCGAGAGCTTATTAAGGGCCTCACCGCCCATCATAGAAAAGGTGATGACTTCCTGAAAACCGTAGTCGGCCAGTATTTGGCCTGCCTTTGGCTTGAGCTTTAGCATCGGCGACGGGTTCTGAGGGGACAGTGACTGGCTGAGCATGGTAATCGGAATCTCGTCGTAACCGATGATGCGGGCGACCTCCTCGATAAGGTCTTCCTCAAGGCTGATGTCGCTGCGCCAGTAAGGGACGATAGCCAGCAACTCGGCATTTGAAGTGCCGGCCTTGACCTCAAAGCCTAGCGCCACCAGTGTCTCTTTCATCTGTTTTATACTGAAATCGACGCCCAGCAGGCGTTTTGACTCGGAGCTACGTAATCGGACTGGCGCCGCTTTCTTTTCACCGGGATAGTTGTCAATAAAGCCTTTGGCGGCTTTGCCACCGCCGATTTCGACCAGTAGCTGTGTCGCCCTCTTCAACGCGGGAATGGTTACCCCCGCGCTAATTCCCCGTTCGAAGCGCAATCGGGCTTCGCTGGGCAGACCCAGGCTGTGGCCCGTCTGGTAGATGCTGGCCGGGTTAAAGCTGGCCGCCTCCAGAAAGATGTCGGTCGTCTCCTCGGTGACCTCGCTGTCGTAGCCACCCATCACCCCCGCCAGCGCCACCGCCCGCTCAGTGTCGGCGATGACCAGCATGTCGGGCAAAAGCGCCCGCTTGTTCCCGTCCAAGGTAACCATGACCTCGCCTTTCTTGGCGCGGCGGACGATAATCTTCTTACCTCTAATCTGCTCGTAGTCGAAGGCGTGCAGCGGCTCGCCGTACTCCAGCATGACGTAGTTGGTGATATCGACGATGTTGCTGATGGGGCGCATGCCCGCGGCGATAAGCCTCCGCTGCATCCAGGGCGGCGAAGAGGCTATCTTTATCCCTCTGACCAGGCTGGCGCTGTAGCGCAGGCAGAGGTCGGGGTCGGCAATCTCCACCGCTATCTGACTGTCAATGGTAGTGGTGGACTCGGCGTAATCGTCTTTGGGGAGACGAACTTTTTGCCCCGTTAAAGCGGCAATCTCCCTGGCTATGCCGATTACGGAGAGGCAATCGGGGCGGTTGGGGGTTATATCCAGGTCGAGAATGACGTCGCCCATATAGTCGGCCAGAGGTTGGCCCAGCGGTGCCTCGGCGGGAAGAACCATGATTTCCTGGTGGCTTTCCGAGATGCCCAGCTCTTTCTCCGAGCAGACCATCCCCTCCGAGACTACCCCCCGTATCTTAGCCGCCTCCAGGCTGAAAAGCTCACCGGTATGACCGTCGATAAGCCTGGCGCCAACGTGGGCGAAAGCCACCTTATCCCCTATTCTCAAATTGGGCGCCCCGCAGACAACGACCTTCTCTTCAGTGCCCAGGTCGATTGTCGGCAAAAGCAGTCTGTCAGCGTTGGGGTGGGGGTTGATGGCCTTAATCTGCCCGACGACGATGCCCTCCCAGCTGCCACCAATAGCCTGCCAGCCCTTGACCTCGGTGCCGGCCATGGTCAGCCTGCGGGCAAGCTCAGCCACAGGCAGCTTTATATCAACATAGTCTCTAAGCCAGCTAATCGAAACCTTCATCTAGAACTGCCTCAAAAATCTAAGGTCGCTGCCGTAAAAGAGTCTTATATCGTCGATGCCGTAGCGCAGCATGGGCAAGCGGTCAATGCCCATGCCGAAGGCAAAGCTGGAATAGACCCTGGGGTCTAAGCCCCCTCGTTCCAGGACCTTGGGATGCGTCATCCCCGCCCCCAGTATCTCAATCCAGCCGCTGTCACCGCAGAGCCGGCAGCCCTTGCCGCCGCAGACGCCGCACTCGATGGCCATCTCCACCCCCGGCTCAACGAAGGGGAAATAGTCGCAGCGGAAGCGCACCTTTCTTTCTTCACCGAAGAAACGACGGGCGAACTCGTAGAGCGTCCCCTTTAGTTCAGCCATGGTGATGCTCTTGTCCACGGCAAAGCCGTCAATCTGGTAGAACATGGGCACATGGGTGGCGTCGCTGGCCTCGTAGCGATAGACCTTGCCCGTGGTCACCACCCTTATCGGCGGCTTCAGCTTTTCCATCGCCCTTACGTCCCCGGCCGTGTTGTGAGTGCGCAGCAGCATGTCCCTCTCGCCCTTCTCGTTTTCATAGTCCACCCACAAAGTCGCCATGCTGTCGCGGGCGGGGTGGTGGTGGGGTATGTTCAAAGCCTCGAAGTTGTAGTAGTTCCACTCCACCTCGGGCGTCTCCATCACCTGAAAGCCCATGGAAACGAAGATTTCGTGAATCTCGTTGATGGTCTGGGTGATGGGGTGCAAACGTCCAGCGGGCAATAGACGCCCCGGTAGCGTAATATCGAGAGACTCAGCCCCGACGGCGCTCACCAGCTGGTCCTCACGGAGCATTTGAATCTTCTGCTCGTAACTGTTCTCCAGCTCGGCTTTGATGCGGTTGGCCAAAGACCCCACCCTCTTCCTCTCCTCCATGGGCAGCTTGGTCAGACCGCGTAGAATGTTGGTTAACTGGCTCTTCTTGCCCAGGTAGCGCACCCGCCAGCCTTCAAGGTCTTTGTCACGGGTGACCGCCTCAAGCTCCCGCAGGGCGTTGGCTAACAGTTCTTCGAGTTCGCTTATCATGGTTGTCTTGGATTATAGGTTATAGGTGATATAAGGGTCAAGAAGAGAGCCGAAAATGTTTTATTAAGAACCACACCACCCCACCCTGGCGAACGCGGGTTTTTCGTCCCACCCAATACCCACCCTATAAGGGTGGTGCCCCTTATATATCCTCCTTCAGGCGTTGTTCCCCACCCCATTTTACATCTTTTCCCACCCACCACCCTTTTAATGAAAAAGGGGAATTTCGTCCCCCTTTCAAACCCCCTAAAACGGGGTATGGTGGCATCCCAAGTTAAGGAGTTTACTCATTAGGGCGGGCTGGGTGGGTCAGAAATGACGTACGCTGACAGAGTGGGGCGGCGGGAAGGGGCAAAACCCCCACCAACAAAAAAGAGGGGCATTAGCCCCTCTCATATTCAACGGAGAACTCCCTTACTTCTCCACCTTCCCCTTAGCCACGGTAACCAGCCTGTTGAAAGCCTCCGGTTCCCTCACCGCCATATCGGCCAGGACCTTGCGGTTGACGTCCACACCCGCCTGCTTCAAACCATAGATGAACTGCCCGTAGCTAAGCCCCTGCGCCCGGCTGGCGGCGCTTACCCGCAGAATCCAGAGCCGCCTCATATCGCCCTTGCGCTCGCGGCGGTGGGCGTATGAATAGCTCAGTGCGTGGAGCATGGACTCCTTAGCCCGACGGTAAAGGGAATGGCGCGTGGCCCGATGCCCCTTGGTCATGGCCAGAACTCTCTTATGTCGTCTGTGGGTAG
>DAOUMR010000063.1:0-7479 GCA_034409905.1 Dehalococcoidales bacterium
AAGGGCACGGGCTGGATTACCGCCGAATACGGCATGCTGCCCCGCGCCACCGTCACCCGCAGCCCCCGCGAAGCCGCGATGGGGAGGGTGGCGGGGCGGAGCCAGGAAATCCAGCGCCTCATCGGGCGCTCGCTGCGGGCGGTCACCGACCTGACCAGCCTGGGGGAAAGAACGCTAATCGTTGACTGCGACGTGCTGCAAGCCGACGGCGGCACCAGGACGGCGGCTATCACCGGCGCCTATGTCGCCCTGCACCAGGCGCTCAAAAACCTGGCCAACATGGGGATAATCGGCTCGATTCCATTGATAAGCGCCGTCGCCGCCACCAGCGTGGGCATCATCCACAACCACCAGGCATTAGACCTTTGCTATGACGAAGACTGCAACGCCGCCGTTGATTTTAACGTGGTGATGACCAGCCGCAAGGAGTTCGTCGAGCTACAGGGCACGGCCGAGGGCAAACCCTTCAACCGGGAGACCATTGACTCGCTGATAGCGCTGGCCGAGAAGGGCATCGAACAGCTCTTTGAGGTCCAGCAGGCTGCTTTGCAGGCGATTTAGCCTACGGCCTTACCTGCCCGCTACCGAATATAATCCACTTGTAGCTGGTCAGCTCCCTGACCCCAAGAGGACCCCGCGCGTGAAACTTCTGGGTGCTGATGCCCACCTCCGCCCCCAGCCCGAACATAGAGCCGTCGGTAAAGCGGGTGCTGGCGTTGGCGTAGACGGCGGCGGCATCCACCTCGTTGAGGAAACGCATGGCCGCCCCGTATTCCTCGGTTAGAATCGCCTCGGAGTGCCCCGAGCCGTAGCGCTCGATGTGCTCCAGCGCCTCGTCCAGGGAATCGACCACCTTAATCGCCGCTATCAGGGCCAGGAACTCCTTGCCCCAGTCTTCGTCGGTGGCTGGTTTGAGCTTCAGCTTGGCATTGGACTTAAGGATAGCCATCGCCCGCTTATCGCAGTGCATCTCCACACCAGCCTCAGCCAGCTTTTTCGCCATCGGGGGCAGGTATTTGGGAGCGATATCGGCGTGAACGAGGACGGTATCCAGGGCGTTGCAGACGGTGGGGCGTTGCACCTTGGCGTTAAAGACGATGGCCACCGCCTTATCAATATCGGCGCTCTTATCGACATAGGTATGGCAGACGCCGATGCCCCCCGCCACCACCGCCATAGCCGCGTTTTCCTTGACCAGTTTTATCAAACCAGCCCCGCCGCGAGGTATCATCAGGTCGATATATTCACGCATCTGGAGCATCTCATCAACCAGCTTGCGGTCGGTGTTCTCAATGAGCTGCACAGCGCCCCCGGGGACGCCAGCACGCGTCGCCGCAGCTTGAACGACCTTGGCTAAAGCGCTGTTGGAGTGGACGGCTTCCCTGCCGCCTCGCAATATGATAGCGTTGCCCGACTTGAGACAGAGGACGGAGATATCTACGGTAACGTTGGGGCGACTCTCGTAGATGGCGCCGATAACCCCCAGCGGCACGCGTCTTTTGCCCAATTGCAAACCGTTGGGCAGGGTGCGCATTTCGAAGACCTCGCCCACCGGGTCGGGTAGCGCCGCCACCGAAAGCACGTCAGAAGCGATGGCTTCCAGGCGTTTGGAGTCGAGCATCAAACGGTCGAGCATGGCGGCGTTCATCCCCGAGGCTTGAGCCTCTTTGTAGTCGATTGCGTTCGCCGCCAGTATTTCCTTCTGCTTGGCTAAGATGTCGGCTGAAATGTTATGTAAAGCTTTGTTCTTGATTTCTGCCGAGAGGTAAGCCATGCGGCGCGAAGCCGCCTTAGCCGCCTTAGCCTTGGTTTCCAGTTCCGCTTTGGCTGAGGTCATGATATCTCTCCTTTATTCTGCTTCTGCTTCCCCCTTTAACAAAGGGGGAGATTACTTTATCCCCTCTCCCAAGACGCTATCAGCATTCTACTGTTACGGCAAGCATAATTCAAGGGTTTTAAGAATCCACCCCATTTACATAATCCGTAAAGAGTGTTTTAATGAGATTAGATCGAAGGAAGGAGGTGAATAATGGCTCAAATAGGTGATACCTTCAGAACCGGGAAGAGGGCACCCGTATCGGGCGTCTATGAGTTTGAAAGGTGTATTGATTCAACACCTCACAACCCTACCGCTGAGGAACGTCAGATACCCCTGAGCAAAGGTGAGGTCTTTCCACCCCTCAAGTCAGTTAACAAAGGGGTCATCTGGAAGTTAGTCCGGAGAGCCTGAGCCTACCCTCTACTTCGTCGATTCGCTAAAACGCCCGCTGCCCCGAAAATAGTAGCTGTAAACCGGTGGCACGGTGGGCATCACCCGGTTGACCATTTTACGTATGTAACACTCGCCCTTACGCCCGTCCTCCAGCTCGATTATATAGCCTTCACCGTCGATAAAGCGCCGATGGTCCTGCGGGGTGAACTCACCACGCCAGCCCGCGGGCGATTCGACATAGAAACGGTATTTAATAAAGACGGCTTCCTGTTTACCCCCGGCAAAATGCAGTTTACCCACGCATACTTTCAACATATGTATCTAAACTACTACCATTTCTAGACCACTACCAGGTTGTTACGGTGCACCACCTCCGAGCCGTAATCGTAGCCGAGAATAGCGGCGATTTTATCCGAGTGGGCACCCTTGATAACGGCAATGTCCTTCGAGCTGTAGTTGGTGATACCGCAGGCAAGCCGGCAGCCCTCGGCGTCGCAGATGTTGACGATGTCGCCGCGCCGGAACTTGCCCTCGACTTCTTTGATGCCCGCCGCCAGCAGGCTGCGCTTCTGTTCTTTGAGCGCCGTGGCCGCCCCCGAGTCCACCACCAGCTTACCCCTGGTGGAAAGCCCGCTGAGCATCCAGCGCTGGCGGCTCTCCAGGCGGCTGGACACGGGCAGGAAGCGCGTGCCGACAGCCTCGCCGTTGACTGCTTTCAGGATAACGTCGGGCTCGCGGCCATCGGCGATGACCACCGTCACCCCGGAAGATGTCGCCAGCTTAGCCGCCTCCACCTTGGCCATCATCCCCCCCGTGCCAATCTTACTGGGGGTATCCGCCGCCAGGCGCTCGATTTGGGCGTCTATGACCTTCACCTCAGGGATAAGCTTGGCGTCGGGGTGGCGGTGGGGGTCGGCGGTATAAAGCCCACCGGTGTCGGTTAAAATGAGCAGCAGGTCGGCGTCAACGAGGTTAGCCACCATCGCCGAGAGGTTATCGTTATCGCCGAAGACGGCCTCCCGAATCTCGTCAACAGCCACCACGTCGTTTTCGTTGACGATGCAGAGAACTTTAAGCTCCAAAAGCGCCAGCAGGGTGTTGCGGGCGTTAAGGTAAGCCGCCCGGTCGAGGAGGTCGGCACGAGCCAGCAAAGCCTGAGCCACGGTGATACCGTGCTCGGCGAAGAGCTGCTCGTAGAGGTTCATCAGGCGGTGCTGCCCCACCGAAGCCAATACCTGCTTGAAAGGGATGTCCCGGTCGCGCTTGTTTAAACTCAGCTTGTTGCGGCCCGCCGCCATCGCCCCCGAGGAGACGAGAATCAGCTCACGCCCCTCGCTGTGCAGCTTGGCCAGCTGAGCCACCAGGCGGGACATTATCTCCCTGTCCAGGTTATCGCTGCCGCCAGTAAGCAGTCCGGTGCCGAACTTGGCTACAATTCTTTGATAAGCCATTGCCCTATCCCCAATTAAGGGTAATTATAGCAAATTGCCTGCCCTTCTGTCCTGTGCTAGAATCTTTGGTAGGGCTAGGCCGTATCGGCTAGCCCTAGAGGCGTTTGGGAAACAAGATGGATTTAGCTAAATTATTACAGCTAATTGAAGACATGCCCGAATACCGCTGGCTGGTTGACGAACTTAAAGAAGCAGATGGTGAGACCAGGGTAGTGGCTTTAGAGGCGGCCAAGCCTTATCTCATCGCCGCTTTGTATCAGTCTTTGGGGCGGCCGATGGTGGTGGTCAGCGCCCAGCCAGAGAACTGTCAGAAGCTCCACGAGCAGGTAGGGTCATGGACAAATTCGGGCGCGCTAAAGTTCCCCGAGCCCGACGCCCTGCCCTACGAGCGCGTTAGCGCCGATGCCAGCACAGAATTGGAGAGAGTGCAGGCCTTATCGGCGCTTATTGGGATGGACGGCGAGAAATCTCCCCTGATTGTCGCCTCGGCGCCGGCGCTGATGGGGAAGCTGACGCCTCATAAGGAGTTCATCGCCGCCAGCCACACTATAAAACCAGGGACGGAGGTCGAGATTTTTAAGCTATTGGAGCGCTGGCAGGCGATGGGCTACAAACTGGAAAACACGGTGGAAATACCGGGGACGATAGCCCACCGCGGCGGCATCGTTGACATCTATCCCCCCACCAGCCCCCTTCCCGCCCGAATCGAGTTTCTGGGCAACACTATCGAAAGCCTCAGGCTCTTCGACCCGGCCAGCCAGCGCTCGTCAAATTCAATAGAGTCGCTGGCTATAGGCCCGGCCACGGAACTCTTAGCGCCTTTGACGAGCACCAGCGCCGAGCTGGAAGAGATAGTCGGGAGTATTAACCTGGCTAACTGCACTACAGAAGCACGGCAACAGTTCGAGCAGGAGTTGACCATGCTGGCCGACAAGCAGGAGTTAGGCAACCTGCAGTTCTATGCCCCATTGTTTAACACCGACAGCCTGCTCGACTTTTTGCCTCAAGACTGCCTTTTGGTTCTCGACGAGTTGCCCAACATTGAGCAGGCCGTTGAAGAGCTGGAAGATAAATTTAGCCAGCTGCGCGCCGAGAAGCTAGAGCGAAAAGAGTTGCCCATCAACTTCCCCCAGCCCTATTTCAGCTGGAAGGAATTGGCGCCGAAGCTAACGAAAAAACCGCGCCTGAGGCTCACCGCCTGGGGCTTGGAGGAAGCAGAGGATGCCCACCGCTTGAGTTTTGCCACCGTCCCCGGCTATGCCGGGCAGCTGCCCGCCTTCATCAAGAAGGTCAAGCAACTTCTGGGGCAGAAAAAGCGTTTGATAGTCGTCAGCCACCAGGCCAGCCGTCTTTCCGAGCTTTTGGAGCCGGAAGACATCATGGCTTCGCCTGTTGAGGAGGTAAAGGCGATACCATCGCCTGCTTCTCTGACCCTGGTGCAGGGGCTGCTGGGGGAGGGGTGGATAATGAACGGCCAGACGCACCTCTTCACCGACGCCGAAATCTTCGGCTTCATCAAGCAAAGGCGCTTGGTGAAAAGAAGGCCCGTGCCCCACCACCAGTTCCTCATCGAGCTTACGCCCGGTGACTACGTTGTCCATGTCGAGCACGGCATTGCCAGGTTCGCTGGCGTCACCAGGATGGGCAACGAGAACCGCCAGCGGGAATACCTTGTCTTAAAATACGCCGCCAATGACCGCCTCTATGTCCCCACCGACCAGATTGACCGCGTCAACCGCTATGTCGGCGCTAGCGACCAGCCCCCCACCCTATCCCAGCTGGGCACACAGGAGTGGAACCGAACCAAGCAAAAGGTGAAGGAATCGGTGGAGGAGGTCGCCCAGGAATTGCTGGCGCTCTATGCCGCCAGAGAGGTCGTGCCCGGATTTAGCTTTTCCAGAGACAGCGTCTGGCAGCAGGAGCTGGAGGCTTCCTTCCCCTACGTTGAGACGCCCGACCAGATGGAGGCCCAGGCCGAGGTCAAGGCCGACATGGAGAAGCCCAGCCCCATGGACCGCCTTGTCTGCGGGGACGTGGGCTACGGCAAGACCGAGGTCGCCATCCGCGCCGCCTTCAAGGCAGTGATGGACGGCAAGCAGGTGGCGGTGCTGGTGCCGACGACGGTGCTCGCCCAGCAGCACTTCGCTACCTTCAAAGAGCGGCTGGAGGCCTTCCCGGTGCGAATCGAGGTCTTGAGCCGCTTCAAGACGCAAAAAGAGCAGCAGGCTATCGTCGAAGGGCTGGCCAGCGGCAGCGTCGATATCTGCATCGGCACTCACCGATTATTGCAGAAGGACATCGCCTTCAAGAACCTGGGGCTGCTCATCATCGATGAGGAGCAGCGCTTCGGCGTCTCTCACAAGGAGCACCTCAAAAAGATGCGGCAGGAAGTTGACGTCCTGACCTTGAGCGCCACCCCCATCCCCCGCACCCTGCACATGTCGCTGGTGGGAGTGCGTGACATGAGCACCATGGAGACGCCGCCCGAGCAGCGCCTGCCCATCAAGACCTATGTCGCCCGGTACGACGAGCGGCTGGTCAGGGAGGCTGTCTTAAGGGAACTTGAGCGCAACGGGCAGGTATTTTTCGTCCACAACCGGGTGCAGAGCATTGATTTTGTCGCCAGCAAGCTGCAGGACCTGATACCGGAGGCAAAAATCTCCATAGCCCACGGGCAGATGCCGGAGGCCGAGCTGGAACGGGTGATGAGCGAGTTCGCCGAAGGCAAGAGCGATATACTGGTCAGCACCACCATCATCGAGTCGGGACTGGATATGCCCAACGTCAACACCCTCATCGTCAACCGCGCCGACAGGTTCGGGCTGACCCAGCTCTATCAACTGCGGGGCCGAGTGGGGCGGGGGGCTAACCTGGCCCACGCCTATTTCCTCTACGACCGGGACAAAATGCTCACCCCCACCGCCGAGAAGCGCTTAAAGACAATCTTCGAAGCCACCGAGCTGGGGGCGGGCTTCAATATCGCCCTCAAAGACCTGGAAATCAGGGGGGCAGGGACGCTTTTGGGGACCAGGCAGAGCGGCTTTATCAGCGCCGTCGGCTTCAGCCTCTACACGCGGCTTCTGGCCGAAGCAGTGGAATCGCAGAGGGCAAAGCAGGCCGGTAAACCTGAGAAAGCCAAGAAATCCCCCCTCCCGCCGCCCACCATCGATTTGCCTTTCAGAGCCCTCATCCCCGAGGACTATGTCGCCGATATCGAGACGCGCTTGAGCCTCTACCAGAAGCTGGCCAGGGTGGACAAGGAAGAGCAGATAGAAGGTTTAGCGCAGGAGTTCGGCGACCGGTTCGGCAAATTACCGTTAGAGGTCAAAAATCTGCTCTACGTGCTGAAGGTCAAGGTTTTGGCGGCAAGGGCGGGCGTGGAGTCGGTCAGCACCGAGGACGGGGGGATTATAGCTAGATTGTTCGAGGGGATGCAGCTCGACAGGGAGAAGCTAGAGCCGCTTTTGGGCGAGGGCGTGACGGCGGGCAAGGGTCAGATAAGATTGAGCTACAAGAGGGCGGAGGGGTGGCAGAAGGCATTAGAGGGGGTGTTGAGGGGGGTGGGGCGATAGAATTGATTCGGGCGGAAACAGGCACAAAATAGGGCTATTGGGGAAAGGGGAACAATTCAAGGCTGGGTAGGCAGGGGGAATTGTTTTTAGAGTTATGTAAAGATGGTATATTAAGAGACTATTGACGTAAAGGGGTATAATGGGGCGAAATGTATATCTACATTGACGAAAGCGGAGATTTTGGCTGGCCTCTTGAAGAAGGGCGCCAGCCATATATGCTTTTGTCGGTATTGGTAATCGACGA
>DAOUMR010000064.1:0-3364 GCA_034409905.1 Dehalococcoidales bacterium
TATAGAAAACAGCCAAAACATACTCCTCGTAATTGATGACATGAAGCCTGAATTACTAGAAATGATTGACACTTACACCGAATGGAGTAAGATGGTCAAGATAGTTGTTTTGAAGGAGTATCGGTGTGGTGATGATAGAATTCTGTCTCTGACCCCCGATTTTGACAGTGTTGCATTAGGTGAAATCTCCGGAGTAAAAGCAGAGGAAGAAGGGACTGGTAAAATACCCCGCACTGAAGAATATCATTTAGAAGGAGTTGAGCCTCAAGTAAAAGAAATCTATCAAACCATTAAATCCCGTCTCCTGGAATTTAAACCAAGCTTACGATTTAATCCGCAGAAATATTACATCTCAATAATCGATAAGAAGAACTTCGCATACATTTACATTCGAAAAAAGAAGCTCATGGTCACAATAATGCTGCCCGAAAAAGTGGTGCGTGACGCTGTGAAGCATCATAAAGTTGAATCTGAATCCGAGAGCGTCTATAAATTTTACGGTGGGGAATGTGCAACAATAACCACTGAAGACAAATCGAATCTGGATGAAGTTATAGATGTCTTAAAGATACCACTGGCTTCAAAATCCTAGCTAAAGCTTCTGTACATTGCAAATCTGCTGTACCGTGCTGGATTCGAACTCCTAATTGTCACACATTCCGTCAAATTGTTACAAGGAATTATTTGGAATAGTTTCTGAACCCGAAGGGCATTAATAGACCTGGTTGCATCTTTCTGGTAGAATGCGGACAGATTCTTTTCCAGAAGGGTATTCGTAAGTACAAGAAATCAGACATGCCGATGTTCGTTCAGTGGTAGAATAAATAAGAGTTAAAAAGTGAAGGGGAGCCGAAAGGCTCCCCTTTTTTGGTTACGATAATTTCAAGTCTGCTTGACATATGTGTCACTTTGTGATACCTTTCTTGTAGGAGAAGCGGGTGAAGATTAGTGGGCTAGAATGGGACGATGAGAACGTTGGTCATATCGCTCGCCATAATGTGAATCCGGAGGAGGTTGAAGACGTATGCTTTGGGTTACATATCAGTCAGAAAGAAAGCGGCTCAAGATACATCCTGAGCGGGCAGTCTGCTGATGGTAGATATCTTAATGTAGTAGTTGAACGAAGGGGCAGAGGTATTTTCAGGCCAATAACGGCTTTCGAAATGAGTGATACCTACAAGCGTGCTTACAAGAGACGATTCAAGAAGTAGGAAGTAGGGGGAAGCTGTGAAGGGAGCAAGGAGGGAAAATTATGAAGGGAAAAAGGGATACTGGGATTCCGGAGTTTCATTCGCTCGAGGAAGAAAAAGAATATTGGGAAGCGCGTGGGCCGCTTGCTGAAGGACATAAAGGGCGGATAAACAAGCCTAAACAGAAGCGTTCATCTTTCTTGGCTGTTCGTTTGACAGGCGACGAGTTAACTCGTCTGCGCGATGTTGCAGCTAGTAAAGGGCTAGGACCTTCCACTTTCGCTCGGCTTTTGCTGACTTCAGTAATTACGCGTGATAGCAAGTTACCTAAGAATGTAACTTTAGACGAATTGAAGGATATATTGGAGAAGCATTTGCCGCAGTCTTTAAGAGTGCGAGCTGAGAACCTTTTGAAAGATGCGTCTATAGGTGACCCCGATAATCCGGCCTTTTCATTTTTTGATAGGTCCCAAATGGGTGAATTGGGAGAGCTTGGACTAAAGGCTGTTTCAATATTACTCGCTATGTATGGTGTGCAGGTTATAACCGAGGATCATGATAAATATGAAGAAATAAAAACCCTCGTACACTCCAATAAATAAGAGGGGGTAGATCAAATATGGCCATACAAGGATACAAATTCGACGATCTGCAGAATCCGAAAATAAGAAAACCGACACAGGTCAGCCCCACCAATATGGATGAGCATTATTTTGATAGAATGGCTGCCTTTGGCCTCGCCTGTCTTGCCGCAGCCATTGTGGGGAAGCTAGTCATACAAGCGCTATCCAAAAGAGTGTAGTTTTTACTCACCTTAGAATCTAACAGGCGTGCCGCTGTCCGCTAGTGGCGATAACTGAATAAAGTTGTATAATTAAGGCGTCTGATTCAGGTCGGGCGCCTTTTTGGTTATTAAAGCGGCGAGGAGGTGCAACATGTTTAAGAGTTTCAAGGCGTTTATCATGCGCGGCAGCGTCATCGACTTGGCGGTGGGCATTGTTGTCGGCGTCGCCTTCGGCACCATGGTCAGCTCGCTGGTCAAAGATGTTATCATGCCGCCGATAGGGCTGCTACTGGGCAAGGTGGACTTCGGCAACCTGTTTGTCGTCCTTCGCGAGGGGACGGTGGCGGGACCCTATGCCTCCCTGGCGGTGGCGCAGGAGGCGGGGGCGGTTACCATCAGCTACGGCGCTTTCATCAATACGGTAGTCAGTTTCCTCATTATCGCCATCGTTATCTTTTTCCTGGTCGTCCGGCCTATCGCCATGATGACCGCCAGACAGAAGGCGGCGGAGGCGCCCAAGACCAAAGAGTGCCCATATTGCCTGAGCACCATTCCGGTTAAGGCGACGCGGTGCCCCAACTGCACCTCGCAATTGAAGCTGAAAGAGGCCTGAGGCTATCTACCTTCCGCCCTCTGCTTAAAAGAAAAGTAAACCAAAGCCCACTGCTGTCAAGTAGGGGAGAGAGATTGCTTCGCTGCGCTCGCAATGACATGGGGGAGACGCCTCCCGCCGCCCCACTCTGTTAACGTACGTAAAGATGTCCCAACCCAGCCCGCCCTAATGAGTAAACTCCTTAACTTGGGTATGCCCCCGTCACCTCCCAGGGGGGGATGTGTGGCGCATCCCTGATAAGAGATGTATAAGGGTCTAACCCTTGTAGGGTGGGTATTGGGTGGGACTAAACAACGTTCGCTAACAAAGGTGGGGTGGGAAAGTATATAAAACGGGGGCGTCAACGAGTTTTTCAAAATTGGTCCCCAAACCCCTTGACAAGGGGATAAAGTAATATTATAATATATCAAGATATATCGAGATACTACCTGATATAACACTGGGAAAGGAGGTTGGCTATGTTTAGATTTAAAGCGGGCTTTGAACGGCACCCGCGGCGGTTCTGGCGGGACAGCTCCTTCCAGAAGGGCGACCTGAAGTACGTCATCCTGGACCTGCTCAAGGACAAGCCGAGGCACGGCTACGAGATTATCCGCGAGCTGGAGGAGATGTCGCACGGGCTTTATAAGCCCAGCGCCGGCGCCGTCTATCCCACCCTGCAGATGCTGGAGGAGATGGGCTACGCCGAATCCACCGAACGGGACGGCAAGAAGGTCTATACCATCACCGAGGAAGGGCTTAAGTTCCTCGACGAGCGCCAGGACTCCGCCGACGAGG
>DAOUMR010000065.1:0-12441 GCA_034409905.1 Dehalococcoidales bacterium
TCGTCGAGCTGGCTCATTCCTTAGACGACATCATCGACTTTATTCATGCGGCGGCGGACTCCATGTTCCTCTATAAAGTAGACCGCCCCGGCTCCAGGGCTAAGGAGCTGGCCGAGATTATCGTCCAGGCGACGGAAGAGGTGGAGAGGGTAATGCCCCAGCTCAAGAAACGCATCGTTTTAAGCCAGGTACTCAAGCGCTGTGTCGAGATTAACCGCTTGGAAAACGTCGCTGACAGGGTGTACCGTTCAGCGATGGCTGAGCTTTTCACCGATTCAGCCGATATCGCCGATGTTATCAAGTGGCGCGAGATTTACGCCCACATGGAAAGCGCCACCGACCGGTGCGAGGATGTGGCTAACGTCCTTGAAGGGGTAGCCATCAAGCATGCCTGATTTTGCCCTCGGTTACCTGATAATTATTGTTATCTTTGCCGTTGGCTTTGGTCTGGTCAATGGCTTCAACGACGCCGCCAACGCCATCGGTGCTTCGGTCGGCTCCCGCTCTATTTCCCCCCGTAATGCGGTAATACTGGCGGCCTGCTTCAATTTTGCCGGTGCCGCCACCGGTCTGGCGGTGGCTCGCACCATCGGCAAAGGGATTCTGGTCCCGGATGCGATATCCTATGTGACGGTGATTGCCGCTCTGGCCTCGGTTATTATTTGGGGGAGTGTCGCCACCTACCTGGGTCTGCCGGTAAGCATAACCCACGGCTTTGTCAGCGGGCTGGCCGCCGCGGGAGCGGCCACGGTGGGCCTGGATGCCATACAATGGGGCGTTATGGGGCGGGTGCTGTCGTCGGTGGTGGCGGCTCCCGTCCTCGGTTTTATCGGCGGCTTTGTCCTCATGATTATCCTGTTCTGGGTCTTCCGTCGAAGCGCCCCCGCCCGGATGAGGGTTATTTTCAGCCGCTTGCAGTGGCTTACCACCGCCTTTTTATCCTACAGCCATGGCAAGAATGACGGCCAGATGCCCATCGGCGTTATCACCATGGCGCTGGTGATTTATACCGGCCAGGCCAGTCTCTGGGACAGTATCCCCTTTTGGGTCATTGCCCTATCGGCTCTGGCCATAAGCTTTGGGACGGCTGTCGGCGGCTGGCGGGTGATTAAGACGCTGGGGATGAAGGTAACCGACCTGCAGCCGGTTCACGCCTTTACCGCCAACCTCTCGGCGGCGGCGGTTATCGAGGGGGCCTCGCTGGTCGGCATCCCGGTGAGCACCACCCACTGCGCTAGCGCCGCCATTATGGGCATAGGGGCTACCAAGAGATTTTCGGCGGTGCGCTGGGGGGTAGCAGGCAATATCGTCGCCGCCTGGATATTGACCTTTCCTATCTGTGGGGGGCTGGGTTACCTCTTCGCCTGGCTGCTGAATATGCTAGTCTAGTCGGCCTTAGAGGCTTATTTCCCGCGGGGTGCGGCGGCACTTTTCAGCGGTAATAATAGCGGCGATGGCTGATGCCGCCCGCTCGATTTCATTCTGCTCGTTAAGGACGACATAGTCAAAGAGGTGCAGCTGCTTTATCTCCTCGACGGCGGTCTTTAAGCGCAGGTCGCAGTCGAACTCGGATTCCGTCTGGCGCTCCCTCAGTCTGGCCTCAAGCTCCTCCGTGGTCGGACAGGTAAGGAAGATAAAGACCGCCCCGGGCAGGAGCTTTTTAAGCGTAGACGCCCCCTGCACGTCAACCTTGACAATGGTATCTTTACCCGCCTCCAGGGCTTTCTTAATCGGCTCTCTGGGCACGCCGTACCAGTTCCCGTAGACGTTGGCGTATTCCAGCAGTTCCTTGTTTTTCAACATCTTCTGGAATTCTTTCTCGGAGACGAATCTGTAGGCGATGTTATCTTCTTCGTCAGCGCGCTTGGGCCGGGTGGTGGCGGTGGTAATAAATTGGGCGGGGTAGCCCGATGCCTTCATGTGGTTCAGGACGGCGTCTTTGCCCGCTCCGGAGGGGCCGGAGAGGACGACAAGTAGCGGTTTGGGGGTGGGGTTGGGGGGGGTGGTTCTAGGGTTCGTCTTTTTCATCGCTTGGCTCTGGCTTGAGCAATGGGCCGCCTCGGCTGGCTTGCAGCCGGCCAGCAATGGTTTCTGGGGCGAGGGCGCCCAGGATAATATGCCCGCTATCAGTAAAGATAACGGCTTTGGTTCTTCGGCCGCTGGTCATATCAATCAGCAGCCCCTTATTTTTAGCCTGTTGGATGGTTCGTTTGGTGGGGGCGGAGTTCGGGGAAGCTATGGCAATGACCCGGTTCATGGCTAGTATATTACCGAATCCGATGTGAATAAGTTCGGCGACCATCTTTAACACCTCAGTAGATTACTTTTAGTGATTTTCGGACTTATAAATCAAAATTCAATTGACGATAAAAATCACCCCTTTCTTTAGAGAAAATGAGATGCTTCTTATAATATACCTTTAATGGTAATTAGGCAACGGGTCTCAGGCTTGGAACGGCTTGAATTTTTTGAGATTTGCTGCTATCCTCTCTTTATGGATTGAGCATTCATGAAAACTGTCGCCAGAAACTTTGGGGCTATCTCTGAAACCAGTTCAGGGATAGCTTTTTTAGTATCTTATTCGAGGTGAGCCGCTTTGTACAAGATTCTATTAAAGCAAGACCTGGTGCCCCAGATTCACCTGTTCCAGATGGCCGCCCCCGCCGTGGCTAAAAAAGCTAAAGCGGGGCAGTTCGTCGTGGTCAGGATTGACGAAAAGGGCGAGCGCATCCCCTTAACCGTCGCCGACTGGGACGAAAAAGAGGGCACGGTGACCATCGTCTTTATGGAGGTGGGCGCCACCACCGCCCGCCTGGCTTTGCTGGAGAAGGGCGACGCCATCGCCGACTTCGTGGGACCATTGGGTTTGCCCGCCGAAATCGAGAAGTTCGGCACCGTCGTTTGTGTCGCTGGTGGGGTGGGGGCGGCACCAGTAGCCCCCATCGCCCGCGAGCTCAAAAAAGCGGGCAACAAGATTATCACCATACTGGGGGCGCGCAGCCATAACCTGCTTTTCTGGGAGGACGTGCTCAAGTCCACCAGCGACCAGATGATAGTCACCACCGACGACGGCTCCTACGGGCGAAAAGGGGTGGTCACCGAGCCGCTTAAAGAACTTCTGGAAAGCGGCCAAAAGATTGACCGCGTTATCGCCATCGGCCCCGTGGTCATGATGAAGTTCTGCGCTCTGACCACGTTCTCTTTTAAGGTCAAGACCATCGTCAGCCTCAACCCCATCATGGTTGACGGGACGGGCATGTGCGGCTGCTGCCGGGTCGCCGTCGGCGGCGAGACCAAGTTCGCCTGCGTTGACGGCCCCGATTTCGACGGACACCAGGTGGACTGGGACCTGATGGCCGCCCGCCAGCGTATCTACCTGGGCGAAGAGAAGTGCGCTTACGAGGAGTGGCAGAAAAGCCACTCTGCCTAGAGGAGTGAATAAATGGCCAAGCTGAATCTGAACCGGGTGGCGATGCCCCGCCAGGAACCCAAGAAAAGGGCCAAAAACTTTAACGAGGTGGCGCTGGGCTATAGTTTGGAGCAGGCCAAGGAGGAAGCCAGCCGCTGTATCCAATGCCCCAAGCGTAACTGCACCGAAGGCTGCCCGGTGGGCGTTGATATCCCCGACTTTATCAAAGCCATCCGCGAGGGCGATATGCCCGAAGCGGTGCGTATCCTCAAGAGCAAGAACGCCCTGCCCGGTATCTGCGGGCGGGTCTGTCCCCAGGAGACCCAGTGCGAGGCGACCTGCACTTTAGCTAAGAAAGAGGCCCCCATCGCCATCGGCCGTTTGGAGCGCTTTGTCGCCGACTGGGAGCGGGCCAATATGGGGGCGACGAAAAAGTCGCCCAAGCCCCCTAAAGCCACCGGCAAGAAGGTAGCCGTGGTCGGCTCGGGGCCTGCCGGCTTAACGGCGGCGGCTGATTTAGCCAAGCTGGGGCACAGCGTCACCATCTTCGAGGCATTGCATGTGGCCGGCGGCGTTTTGATGTACGGCATCCCCGAGTTCCGTCTGCCCAAGGCAATCGTCCAGAACGAGGTGGACTATGTCGCCTCGCTGGGGGTCAAAATCGAACTGGACTCGGTGGTGGGCAAGCTGGCCACTATTGATGAGCTATTGGCTCGAGGCTATGATGCCGTCTTTCTGGGCACGGGCGCGGGACTGCCCATGTTTCTGGGCTACCCCAGCGAGAACCTCAACGGCATCTACTCAGCCAACGAGTTCCTCACCCGCGTCAACCTGATGAAGGCCTACCTCTTCCCTCAATACGACACACCGGTCAAAATCGGTAAGCGGGTGGCCGTCATCGGCGGCGGTAACGTGGCTATGGACTCCGCCCGCTGTGCTTTAAGGCTTGGCGCCGACAAGGTCTATATCGTTTACCGCCGTTCCGAGGCGGAGATGCCCGCCCGCCGTGAGGAGGTCGAAAATGCTCAGGAGGAGGGCATCGAGTTCAGGCTTTTGACCAACCCCAAGAAATTCTTGGGCGACGAGCAGAACTGGGTGGTGGGCATGGAGTGCTACGAAATGGAACTGGGCGAGCCCGACGAAAGCGGCCGCCGACGCCCTGTTGTCAAAGAGGGCAGCGAGTTCGTCATTGACGTTGACGAGGTCGTCGTGGCTCTGGGCACCCGCCCCAACCCCCTCATCGCCTCGACCACGAAGGGCCTGGAGACGACCCGGCACGGTACGGTGGTCGCTGACGAAGCGACGGGCAAGACGGTCAAGGACAGGGTCTGGGCCGGCGGCGATATCGTTACCGGCGCGGCTACGGTGATTAGCGCTATGGGTGCGGGCAAGGTTGCCGCGGCGGACATGGACAGATTTTTGAGGGGTTAAGATTTCTGTTTCTTGGTTTTTAAGATATGTTGCGCTATCTTGTGCATTGTTCTCAGAACCATAGCTAATTCCTCGAACTTTATCTCGTAGTCTGCAATCACAACACCGTCATTATTTTCATTGCGAACCAGCATTATTGGTTGCTTTCTATCTATTTCACCTTTGAAGATTAGCTTGTCCATGTGTTCTATAGCATTGCGAATGTTTGCTATCGAAGCACTTTGTGTTTCTACTAATCTTCTAATTTCTCGTGGGAGTATTGGGGAACTTGGCTCTGACTTTATTCTATCCAATAATTTATATAATCGCGCGACAGAATTGATACAAGTTTCGATGTGGTTTGTGAAGTTGAAAATATATATTATTGTCCCATGTTCTCCTGACGGACGCTTAAACTCTTCGATTTGGGCTAGATTAACTTTCCTCGCTTCGTAATATTCTTCCAAGGCTTTATCTAAGAGGCGAATAAAATTTCTTCGGTAAAGTCTTACATTCCGACTTAACTCCTTTTCCCCCACTAGTAATTGAACAACCAAACGACCTCTAAGAGGAGACAAGTCTGCCAAGTCAGGTATTTTATCTTCTGAGGGAATTACCTCGTATCGCTGTTGCTTTTCCATTTGCTTTCTACGAACGTATTTTACCACCGCACGCAAGCGGCTTTAAATCCCCCAGAGGGAGGCTGGGTGGCGTGTCCCCGAAGGAATTCTAGAGGGAGAATCCCCTCTAAGGGTGGGTAGGGCGGGTCAAAACAACGTTGGATAACAAGGGTGGGGTGGTGTTTTACTAAATTTTAGGATTTCGGATTTCGTGCTTAGAATTTCTCTTGAATTTCCCTTTGTCTGTGATTTCTAGTAAAATTATCTTTAACTGTGGCTAAACTTGAACCCGTCGCTGAAGATATATACCGCCTGGAGTGCTGGATTCCCGGGGCTAACACCCCTTTCGCCGTTTACTTTATCAAGGACGGCGGCGGCGCCGTAATCGAGCCAGGGCCCGCCGTGCTCGTCCCTGAAATCCAGAAAGCCGCTGGGGAACTGGGTATTAAAAGACCCGAATACATTATCCCCACCCACATCCACCTCGACCACGCCGGCGCTTTGGGCAAACTGGCGGAAATCTTCCCCGACACGTGGATAGTGCTCAACCGCCAGGGGGCGAAGCACATGGTCGAGCCCTCGCGGCTGATAGAGAGCACCCGTATGGCTTTCGGCGACGATTTTGAAAAGACCTACGGCTCCATCCTGCCCCTCCCCGAATCGCGGCTAAAGCTGGTACGGGACGGCGATAGGCTCAAATTAGGCAGCCGCCAGCTGCTCATTATTCATACTCCCGGCCACGCCGCCCACCACATCGCCATCTTCGACACCAAAACGAGGGGGCTTTTCTGCGGCGAGTCGCTGGGCTTAATCTACGGCCTCGGCTATCCCCCCCTCCCCGCCGTAGCGCCGCCCAGCTTCGACCTGGAGCTCTACCTCAACGACATGAAAAACTTAAAGACGCTAAAGCCCAGGCTTCTCTTCTATTCCCACGGCACGGTTGCTCACGAGCCGGAAAAGCTCATCGACACGGCTATAGAGAACTCAAAGCTGGTCGGCGATTTAATCCTGCGGGACTTAAAGGCGGGCAGGGACGATGAGGCCATCATCAAAGCTGTCGGCGACTACCTCGCCGAGCATTTTAAGGCTCCCTTAGACGAATACGAACTCCAGAGCAATGTCAGCGGCTATATTCACTATTTCCGGAAAAAAGGGTCTAATATAAGGAGGTAACCATGGTAGTAGTCAGCATCATCGCTGCCCTGATACTCTTCTTCAGCCTTATCAACGGCTTCAAGGATGGAGCCCTCAAGCAGGGCGTCTCCATTATCTCGCTGCTTATCGCCATACCCCTGACCGGGCTCTGCTACCACTGGTTGGCCAGCCTGCTTTCCTTTATTCCCGGGACGAATTGGGAAAACTTCCTCAGTTTCCTTATCACCATGGGCATTATCATGGTCGCCCTCCACTTCATCTTTCTGGTGCCGAGGAAACACTTTGAGAAGGTCTGGAGTGAAGGCCCCCTTTTCCGCATGATTGGCGCTGCCCTCAGTTTCCTTAACGCCAGCATCGGTATGGTGCTTTTCGCCCTGGTGCTCAACGCCTACCCCATCTTCGACTGGCTGCAAAGGGCGGTTAGCGGTTCCGCCGTCATTAACTGGCTGGATTCCTGGCTGGGTTTCATTCAGTATATGCTGCCGATGGTCTTTCGATAAATAATCAGGGGGGATAGCGAGATTTATCCCCCCCTTTGTTATTTCCCACCCAATACCCCCACCTTTGTTAGCGAACGTAAAAATGTCCCACCCAGCCCGCCCACAAATGTCTTTTAAGAAGAGGGGGCAAAGCCCCCTCTTTAACTCCCCCAAGGGGAGGCTGGGTGGCGTATCCCCGGAAGGAATTCTAGAGGGAGAATCCCCTCTAAGGGTGGGTAGGGTGGGTCAAAACAACGTTCGATAATAAAGGTGGGGTGGGGAAGAAAAACCGGTAAGGGGTATCCCCCCTTCTTTTTGGCCCCAAATTCTAGTAGAATAGCCTATATGAAAGAGGGCTCAACCCCCATCCGCCGCCAGTACCTCAAAATCAAGCAGCAATACCCCAAGGCGATTGTGCTTTTCCGCCTGGGCGATTTCTACGAGACCTTTGACGAAGACGCCAAGCTGGCTTCCCGCGAGCTGGAGATTGTCCTCACCTCAAGGGGGATGGGCAAGGGCCACAAGGTGCCCATGGCCGGCATCCCCTATCACGCCCTGGATAACTACCTGGCTAGGCTCATCAGCCGCGGCTATAAAGTAGCCATCTGCGAGCAGGTGACCAAGCCCGGTGAGACCAAGGGCTTAGTTCAGCGCGAGGTCGTCCGCCTGGTGACCCCGGGCACGGTGGTCGAGCCGAGCCTGCTCGACAGCAAGAGCAACAACTACCTGGTAGCCTTGTCCTGGGGAGAGGAGGGGGTGGGGTTGTCTTATATTGATATCACCACCAGCGAGTTCGCCACCACCCAGCTGCCTCTCCACCGCCTTATCCCCGAATTGGAACGGCTCAAGCCCTCGGAAATCATTACCGTCGAGAGCGCCGAGCTTAATCTAAAAGCCTCGCTGACCCGCCTTGAAGACTACTGGTTCGAGAGCGAGGTCGCCCGCAAAACAATCCTTGACCACTTCGGCGCGGCCACGTTGGACGGCTACGGCTGCTCGCACCTGCCCCTGGCGGTAAGCGCCGCGGGGGCTATCATCCACTATATCCAGGAAACGCAAAAGGGGGTGCTGGGGCAGCTGACCCATCTGGCCACCTATTCCACCGACAATTTTATGGCGCTGGACGTCCAGACCCAGAGAAACCTGGAGCTTTTTCAGTCCAGCCGTTCGGGAACGGCCGCGGGCTCGCTCCTCTCCATCATCGACCTCACCCGCACGGCGATGGGGGGCAGGCTTTTGCGGCGCTGGCTGGGGCAGCCCCTGCTCGACATAAAAGAACTAAACAAGAGGCAAGACGCCATCGCCTGGTTTGCCGAAAACACGCTGCCGCGCAGTCAGACCGTGTCTTTGTTGGGTGATGTCGCCGACATCGAGCGCCTGATTAACCGCATCAAGAGCGGCATCGCCCTACCCCGTGAGCTTATTGCCCTCCGCCGCAGCTTAGAGGTTATCCCCGAGATGCAAAGGGCGCTGGTGGCAATAGACTGGCTAAAAGAAGCTCTAAAACCTTGTCCCGAGGTGGTCGATTTAATCACCCGGAGCATCGTCGAATCACCGGGCGGACTTGAGGAGGGTGGGGTCATCAGGACGGGCTTCTCCGAAGAACTGGACAAGCTGCGCCAATCCTCCAAGAACGCCAAGCAATACTTGGCCGACCTGGAGCGCAAAGAGAGGGAAAGGACGGGCATCAAGTCATTAAAAGTCGGCTTCAACAAGGTCTTCGGCTACTACATCGAGGTCTCCAAGCCCAACCTGTCTCAAGTCCCCCAAGACTATATCCGCAAGCAGACCTTGGTCAACGGCGAGCGCTTCTTTACCCCAGAGCTTAAGGAGTACGAGTCTTTAATCCTTAACGCCCAGGACAGAATCGCCGAGCTTGAGGGGCAGCTCTTCCGCCAAGTCTGCGGTCAGCTAAGTGCTGACGCTGAACGCATCGCGTCATCGGCAAGCGCTCTGGCTGCTATAGATGCCTTTTCCTCTCTGGCCGAGGTCGCCGTGCGCTACAGCTATGTCCGCCCCGCCCTGACCACCGAAAACACCATAGACATCTCCGCGGGCCGCCACCCCGTTGTCGAGAGGACTTTAGCTGAAGGTAGTTTCGTCCCCAACGATACCATATTATCCAACGATGACGCCCAGCTTATCGTCCTCACCGGCCCCAATATGTCGGGCAAGTCCACCTATTTAAGACAGGTCGCCCTCATCGTGCTGCTGGCTCAAATCGGCAGCTTCGTTCCCGCCACCGCCGCCACCATCGGTCTGGTGGACCGAATCTTTACCCGCATCGGCGCCCGCGAAGACCTGCCGGCGGGGCAGTCCACCTTTATGGTGGAGATGGTGGAGACGGCCAATATCCTGAACAACGCCACCCCCCGCTCCCTCATCATCCTCGACGAAATCGGGCGCGGCACTTCCACCTACGATGGGCTTTCCATCGCCCGCGCCGTCGCTGAGTACATCCACTCCTACCCTAGATTAGGCGCCAAGACGCTCTTCGCCACCCACTACCACGAGCTGGTAGAATTAGCCAACTTCCTGCCCCGCGTCAAGAACTTCAATATCGCCGTCGCCGAGGACAAGGGCGAGGTCATCTTTTTGTATAAGATTGTCCCTGGCGGCGTTGATAAGAGCTACGGCATCCACGTGGCGAAATTAGCCGGGCTACCCCGCTCGGTGGTGCACCGCGCCCAGGAGGTCTTGACCGAGCTTGAGGACAGCAGCAAGCAGGCCACCGCCAAGCGCCGCCGCAAAGAAGCGGCATCTCAACAGCTGCCCTTACTGGGGCAGGCTTCGCCCCTCTTCGACGAGCTGGAGAAACTGGACATCAACTCAATGACCCCACTCGAAGCCCTGAACAAGCTCTACGAGCTGCAGAAGAGGGCGAAGGAGGGGTAGTTAAAGAAAGGAAAAAGAGATGAAGATTTTAGCTGTTTCCGGCAGTCCCCGCAAAAAGGGCAACACCGAGATTATGCTTAACGAGGCGCTTGAGGGCGCCCAAGCCGACGGCGCCGAGGTCGAGCTTTACCGCATATCGGGCAAGAACATCCAGCCCTGCGACGGCTGCTGGACCTGCATGAAGGAGGGCCAGTGCCACATCAAGGACGATATGCAGGAACTATACGAAAAGCTTTTAGCCGCCGACGGCATCATCATCGGCACGCCGATATACTTCTACGCTATGACCGCTCAGACCAAGACTTTCATCGACCGGACGATGCCGCTGGGCCACCCCAAGAGGAACTTGGCCAATAAAGTGGGCGGTGTTATCGTCGTCGGCGGCAGCCTGGGGCTCGTCGATGCCCTCAAAGACCTCTATTTCTATTTCGTTACCAGATGTATGATTCCGGCCAACTATGTCGCCGCTTACGGTGGGGCCAGGGGCGATGTCAACAAGCTGGAAAAAGGGCGGCAGGCGGCTCGCGACCTGGGGCGGCAGATGGTGCAGCTGGCCAAACAGGGCTTTAAATATCCGCCCGAGTTTATGGCGCCCCACTTCGCCTACGGGACGCATACTTTTTAGGGGGGTATTGGAGTCCCCGAAAGCTATTTGCCGGCCGCAGCGGTTGCCGGGATTCTGGGCTTCGGCTTGGTCACCGGGGGCTTTGGTCTGCTCACCGGGCGCTTTGCTTTGACCACTGGAGGCCTTGGTTTGCGCATTCTGGCAGGTATGGGAGCGCCGGGAATGCAATCCCCCGCCCTGCACAGCTTGGCACAGATTTTACAAACCCGGGGCTTCTTGATTTTACCCTTGCGCCCCATGACTGGTGCGGGTTTACCTCTTCTCAGCTGGGCGCGTTCAATGTTCTGGCCGAGAAAGCAATTCTGACAGATATGAAAGATGGCGGGGCGTTCCCGTGAGTAGTAGGCCAAGACTTTAGCTCTTACGTGCACCTTGGGAAGTATTGGGGTGCCGGGGATGCCTTCACCTTTTTTACGCAGTCCGGCACAGATTCTACACAATTTGGGCTTCTTAATTTCACCGTCGCGCCCCTTGACTGGCTTGGGTCTGCCTTTTATCAGGTTGCCGTACACCATGTTATTGCCGACGCTGCAGTTGCTATATTCGTGATAGGTTGCTCGTTGTAATCTTGAGTGATAGGCCATAACCGCACCTCCTTTCTGTTCAAGTCACATCTACATTATAAACCCACCTGTCAAATTTTGTGGCTATAGCTGTCCAGAAAGGGGGCAAAGGGGCGCTGGAGAAATTTCTAAATCCTAATGGATAAATCCTAAATTCTAATATCTAAATTCTAAACAGGCACGAATTGCGTCATTTAGGATTTAGTATTTCGTGCTTAGAATTTCACAAGTTACAATCTCGGCTTGCAGATAATCTCCTTAATCCTGAGGTCGAAAAAGTCGTGGGTGTTGGCCGGCTTCATCACCACGGCGGTGTCGGCACCCCGCCCACTGCCGGCGACGGCGACGATGTCCTCGTCGGTGCGCACCAGTCCGCTGTCGGCGGCCATTGCGGCCATCTCGCAGACCACCTTCACCCCCTGCCCGAAGATGCGCAGGGCGTCGGCGATTACCTCGCCTAAGACAAAGGTGTTGTACTTTTTGCGCATGGCCTTGCTTAAGCCACCCAGGGCGTGGGTGGTGGTGAGGACAGTGCCACCCTTAGCCTCGACAATCTTCTTATTCTCCTCGGCGAACTCCTGGTCGTCGGGCTGGCGCATGCCGGTAACGTGCGTCACCACGATGACCCTGAAGCCCCTAAAAATATCCATAGCCCTGACGGCGGTATCGCCCACCGTTGAGGCGACCACTATCGTCTTTATGCCCAGTTCCTCCGCCCGCTTTTTGGCGATTTTGAGCGTCTCCTCGGTATTCTCTTTGCCCGGTTTGTTGAAATAGACCGTCTTAACTTCCACGGCTTTCTCCCTCTAAAATTTGTGGCTGTTTTTACATTATACTACATTGCCTGCCCATAGGGAGTGTGGTATAGTTTGGATAATGGCCGCCGAGATTGAGTTTCTTTCTCAGGGCACGGTTACATCGCCCGAAGGTTTTTTCGCTGGCGCCACCAGCGCGGGAATAAACAAGAGAGCCGCCGATAAGCTGGACCTGGCCGTTCTCTTTTCCGAGGCGCCTTGCCTGGCGGCGGCGGTCTTCACCAACAGCAAGCTCAAAGCCGCCCCCGTTTTCCTTTCCCAGCAGAGACTTAAAGAGCGGGAAAGGATTGGGGCGGTGGTGGTCAACAGCGGCTGCGCCAACGCCTATGTCGGCGCCGAAGGCCTGGCTAACGCTATCGAGATGGCGGAGCTTGTCGGCGAGGGCGTCGGCGTTGAGGCTGAAGATGTCCTGGTGGCCAGCACTGGCGTCATCGGCGTGCCTTTGCCCATGGAGAAGATAAGGCTCAGCG
>DAOUMR010000066.1:0-23643 GCA_034409905.1 Dehalococcoidales bacterium
ACCAACCCATCACCGTTGACATCGCCGCAATTCATGGGACAGAAGAGCGAGGTATCAAGCCCCACATCGCAGGATAGTATAATCAAGGCATCGGTGGAGTTAACAAGCCCGTCACCATTGACATCACCCAAAATACCGACTTCCGTAACGGTGACATCAATGGTGGTATTTTCCAGTGGCAGCGCTAGGGACGAGTTGTCTTTAACGAGAGCTGTAGTAACGGGGTCTGAACCCCAAAGATATCTCAATGTCACCACAGCTCCCTGGGGTGCCGCAGAAGCTAGGGTCAGGCGGATGAGGTCGGCACTAATACGTACTGCCGAGTTGATGTCCACCGACGAACCGTTAATGAGCACGGAGAACCCTGTAATACCTGAGGTAGGCGTGAGGTCGCTTCCACCGCAGTGAGCGATTTGAACATCTATAGTACTACGGTTTCCCGTAAAAGTAGCGGAGGTGATAGCCGGCCCCCGGTAATACGAAGCTGTGCCCAGATAATATTTAATCGCCTGTGCCATGCGTCCGCCTATGGCATCAAGTCCCGATGAGGTGTAATGCACAGCATCAAGCCGGGGTTGGTCCATAGCTGTAGATGCCATGAATATATTCACACCATTGTCGAGATCGTGCTGGGCGTTACGGACTGCTTGGACATCGGCATCGGTGCGGGTATTCGTCCCCAGTGTGATAGTACCAAGCTGGCAGATAAAGATAGGGATATTGGCATAGAGGTCTTCTCTGTAGTTATTTATAAGCGTGGTAAAATCAGCTTCGTATTGGGCCTCAGTGCGGTGGTCGTTAGTATCGGCTTCACCCTGATGCATGATGATAAGCTCAACGCCACCAGCATTTTGCGCCTTGGTTATCGATTGTCCGTAAAGTGTTGTAGTGTCATAGTGGTTCGACGGATTACGATAGGCCCATTGAGAATAAAGGTTCGTGCCATCTTTGGCCGAGGGTATGAATGCGATGGGGAAGTTGAACGTCTGTAGTAGCGAATTGGCTAGGGCGGGAATCATCGAGCCGCCGGCAGTAGCATTGTCGTTATCAACCGCACCGGCGGGACTGTCGTCATCGTAGGGGTCGGCCAGATGCTCCCATATTCCCGCGTTGCTGTAGTTCACCGCAAGATCGGAGTTGGCGACGGTAAAGGGTTGCTCGCCGTGTCCCGACATGTTGGATTGGCCAATGCAGAGAATGATCATGCCCACTCCCCATTTATTTGTGCCACGATTGGAGTCAATCACGGACCCTGCATTGTCAAGGGCGCGCACTTCGATGTTGTACCAACCTCCCTGTGGAACGGTTAGGTTACCGGAGAACGTTCCTCCCCCTGGTGTATTATCGATGGTCGTCCAGTCTACCACCGTAGTATCAGTACCATGCTGCAAGACACGCGCTTCCACGCGGCTCCAGCCCATATTTATATAGTTTCCGCTGACGGTCACGCTCTTTGATATTCCGCCGATGTCACGCTGGAGTACCTGGTAATTGGCGAAATCGTTTACTGTGATCGTGACCGCATTTACAGTGATGGAGACGGTAGCGGTATTGGAATCAACCTTTCCGTCGTTAGCCTTGAAGGTGAAACTGTCAGGGCCGTTATAGTTGGCAGCTGGCGTATAGGTCACGTTAGGTGGTGTTCCGCTTAGACTTCCATGAGTAGGAGGTGTCACTATAGAATAGGTCAGGGGGTCGCCATCTGCGTCTGAGGCACTGAGGGTGATAGCCTTAGCCGTATCCTCATCGGTAGTAACGGACTGGTTATTAGCTACCGGTGGGTTGTTAGTTGTGTTGGGTAAAATGGTGTAAGAGTGGGAAACCTGCCCGTTGGTCCCGTCTCCAGGTAGGTAGGCTCGAACGTAATCAACGGTTACCTCGGTTGGTGAGACGGTAACACGTATATGGCCTGAGTTCGGTATCACTAGGCCGTCGGGATAGAGGTTTTCCGTGTAACCGTAGCCGTAAGGCTCCCAAGCATAGCCGGCGTCATCCGGTTTGGGACATTCCGTATAGACGATTCCGTCGAGTTCTTCGTAGGCATAGATATGGTCATGTCCGTGGAAAAAGACGTTCACGCCGTTATTCGCCATTAACTGGTGAATCGGGACGTCCCATCCTTCGGCGGCCGGCCTTTCGGTATCCCATCCCCAGGTGCCGTCGGCATTGTAGCCACCCCACTCGAAATAGGGCGCTGCCGAAAATCCTCCCCGCCCGTAGGGTGTTGCTCCACCGGTTACGTGATGCGAAAAGACAAATTTATACGTAGCATCACTGGTCTCAAGGACGTCCTTGAACCAGAGATACTGTTCTATACCCAGGGTCCAGTCCCATCTGTCTCCCCCCACCTCGCCATCCATTCCTTCTCCGCCGTAACTATTTCCTTCAGAAGGCCAGGTCATCGTGTACTGGAAGGGGTCGAGGACGACAAACAGGGCGTCACCCCACGTCCAGGCATAGTAGTCCTCACGGAGGTAGTCACCACCAATCTCCTCTGGCAGGGGGTCGGTGTTTCCGGTATAGAATCCGTCCGGGACCGGGTTGGGGTAGTACTTCTTCCGGGCTTCTATCCCGACAATAGCCAGGGATTGATCCGGTGCTGCAAAAGTATCATCCCAGTTCCAGCCCTCTTCGTTTTCGTGGTTTCCTAGCGCCAGGAATATCGGAACCGAGCTGCTGATAATACCCATGAAGGGACGTTCAATATAATATGCCGCATCGGCTTCTTCTACAGTCATTCCGGTACCCAGCGGTGACGGGTCCATGGCGGACATATCACCAAGGTCGATGTGGAAGTCGGGATTATCCTGGGCTACATTATTTAGTGTCTGCTCGTAGAGAGCATATTCATCGGCTGTTTTACCGCCATACTGGCCGAGGTGTGAATCAGATATTATGGTAAAGGTGAAGGTTTCGCCCGACGCTCGTTGCGTGCGGAAAGAATATTCGTCGCCTTCCGTCCAGCTAGTCTCGCCGCTTGCCTGGAAGCGTATTCGGTAGAAATACTCGATATTGGCGGTGAGGCCACTGATAACTACTTCGACGGGTTCGTCAGCCGTGCAGGAGAAAGTGCTTGTTTGATCTGTATAAGTGCCTGATTCGGTGCCATACTCAATGTAGGCATCACCATCTTGGCTAGGGATAATGTTGGCGGTAACGGAGGCATCGGTAGGCCGACCGAGCATTATATTAAAGGAAGGCGGTGTCGGCCCCGCAGCCGTACCGCTGACGGCGACATTCCTAGTAGTTGCTCCGCTGCTAGTATTAGTAATATTACCTGTGGAAGTTCCTTCTGTGGCGCGGTTGAAGCGTACATGGATGGTCGTCACCGACACCGAGCCGCCAGATTGGGACAGTACTAACGATGAACCAAAACCGCTGCCGCTGGTGGTTGAAATCTCAAAATCAGCCGGGGCGGTGACCTCGATATCTGCTGTCAGGTTGCTGCCAGATACCGTGTAGTGCTGTTCCGCCGATGGCTCACCCGGTTCGCTGCTGAAAGCGCTTAACGGTGTACCCGTTATCGTTATCGTCGGGTTGGGGCCGGTAGTCCCGGCCTTGAAGGTAGCAATCATCGCCGCCCAGTCGCGGGAGGTAATGCCGCTCTTTTGGGCGGTGTAGGCGCCTGTGGCGGAAACAATCCGCCAGCCCATCGACGCCGTGATGTTGCTATCATCCGTACCGCCAGTGGTGCCATCGCGTGGCCCGGCGGTGAAATCGTTCAGCCAGCTACCGGCATTATCTCCTGATGGACCTTCGGTGCCGACAGCACCGATGAGCAGTTCATCGGCATACAAGGTGGTGCTTGTCGCCCCTGAGGTAGGAGTACTGCTGTTCCCAGTGCCTGTGTGGGTCTGGTCAACAGGGTCAACGTCGGCCAGACCGCTGAAGACGCTGGCCACCGCTGCCCTGGCGGTGACCGCGTTGCTGGTGGTAATGGTAATGGTGCTGCCACTAGGCAGGGCGGTGACATTGCAGGAGTAAAGGATATAGGCGCGCAGGTTGCCTGTATTCACCGTAAATACTGCCTGAGTGTAGGTGTTGCCCACCGAATCGGTGATGGTGACGGTGAGACCTGAGTATGGGTCGGTGATACAAACGACAATGATGTCGTCTCCGGCAGCTACGGCGGCTGTGGTCGTGATGACTAGAGTATTGCCGGATGTTTTACTCGTCGCTGTGCCGACATCTCCAATGTAGGTTATGGGGCTCGGCGCGGCTTCATCCCGAATAGTAAAGGAGTAAGCGTCCGTGGTCATGGTATTTGGTGAGGTTGCCAGGTCAGAGGCATCAACGGTGACATTCACTTCCTGAAGATAATCAAAATCAGTGAGAGGGTCATAGATCAAGGTGTAATCGGCCGGGGTGCCGGTGATAACCGGGGTTACCGGGGTACCCTCAACGGTCATGACGACGGTAGAGCTATCCACCCCTTCGCCGTCATCTAGAACATGAACTACAATATTAGTATCAACAGCCACACCGGTAGCCGCATCAGCAGGGTTGTGCCCTGAGGTGTAGGGGGGTGTGGTGTCGGTTGATTCGTTAGGCAAAATGGTGTAAGTGTAATTAACCGTTCCGCTGGAGGTTGAGACGTAATCCACAGTAGCCTGTGTCGGTGAAACGGTAACGCGAAGGTGGCCCGAGTTGGGCAAGACACGAATAGTATATGGATCATCCTCATCATAGAGACCGAATCCGTAGCCGGTCATACTAGGTGAGGGTACTAGCTGGTAAACGATACCATCACGCTCCTCGTAAGCGTACTCGTGGTCATGGCCGTGGAAGAAGGCGCTAACGCCGTTATCTACCATTAACTGGTGAATCGGGGTTTCCCATGCGGGACGTTCGGTATCGAATTCCCAGATACCGTCCCAGTTATAGCCACCCCATTCGTAGTACGGCACTGCCTCAGCACCGCCTCGTACGTAGTAGTATGGCTCCATCCCTCCGGTCACATGATGGGAAAAGACAAACTTGAAAGTGGCATCACTGTTTTCTAGTGTCTGCTTGAACCAATGGTACTGTTGCTCGCCCAGGGTCCAATCCCACACGTCATTGCTTACTGTTTCATCATCGTCTTCTCCTCCCGCAGTTCCACTGTATGGCTTGGTCATCGTGTATTGGAAAGGGTCGATGACAACGAACAAGGCGTCACCCCACTCCCAGGCATAGTAATCCTCACGGAGGTAGTCACCACCAATCTCCTCTGGCAGGGGGTTAGTGTTTCCAGTGTAGAATCCGTCCGTGACTGGGTTGGGGTAGTATAGTTTTCGTGCCTCTATACTCAGGAGGGCTTTACTGGGGATATCATCAAAGTTCCAGCCCTCTTCGTTCTCATGGTTTCCTGTAGCCACGAATATTGAAGCCGAATGGCTGATAACGCTCATCCACTGACGCTGATTGAGGTATTTTTGATTTGTTGCTGCGACAGTCGTCGCATCATCCGTAAAGAAGGTATCGCCAAGGTCGATATGAAAATCAGGGTGGTTAGCCGCCACGTTATCCAGTGTTTGTTCGTACAGATCTACGTTGCCACCGCCGCCATTCATATGTGAATCGGCTATTACGGTAAAGGTGAAGGTGCTGCCAGGAGCCCGCTGTGTCCAGAAAGAGTACTCGGGTCCTGGAGTCCATGGAGCTCCACTCGTTGCTCGGTAGAGTGTTCGATAATAGTACTGTGTGTTGGACGTAAGTCCGTCGATCACTTCTTCTACAGGCTCGTTGGCTGTGCAGGGGACAGCACTCGTCTGATCACTGTAAACACCTGACACGGTACCATACTCAAAGGAGATCTCGCCACTAGCATCAGGTATCACATTCACCGTAATAGAGTGATCAGTAGGCCGACCTAGCAATGCTATTGCTGAAGAGATATCGGCGTGTACCATACTGCCAATGGGTAACACGCTTGAGATGAATACGATTACGAATAGGAGAGCTGACAGTCTTTTCATAGCCCTGACTCCCTCCCGAGGTTTATTTTCTTAGGATTACTCGTTATAAAAGTTACTAGAATGAGCTATAAAAAACCGACCCTCTCAGAGGTCGGTTTCACTACTTGCTCCCCGCCGCCCAAGTGACCACATACAGGCAGCGGTTCATCACTACCCTGGGGTAATAGGGCGTATTCTTCTGGGCGCTATGATAAATTACTATCTTTGTTAAGGTCAAGATAACCAAACTTAACTTTACTTGACTATACTTGACAAAGGTCCAAACTAGGCAACTCGGAAATTGAAGAAATTGAAGACGACAGGCATGGGGGTTGGCTGTAGGGTAGCTGGCGGCATAAGAGCACGATCAGAACAAGGGCAGGCGCTCGTTGCCTTTTAGCCGGACTGCTTCACATCTGGTTGACTGATATGTTCGGTTAATCTGGTGGGTCTCCTCGTCGGTGATGGGGTGGCCCTGCGAGTAGGTCGCCCCCGTTTCCACAGCTTATTCCGTTGATACTTTATTCCAGATGTGTTTCCAGACAATCGCTGTGTTTAGCACAGCGTCATGCATCACGATTTTATCCACTTCCTTTAGAAGCTGGCTATTAGCACCACCAAAAACAGTCTTAAAAGGGGCCCTTGCCTGGGGATCATCATATCGGTATTGATCACATGGCGCGATTATGCTTGCTACAGCAAAAGAAGCCCGGCAGAGGTTGATAACTTCCAGCCAAATATCATGGCCGCGGTGAAGGTCAGGTACAGTGGTTTGTTCGAAATCCAGGCAGAATTTGTTATCGATGGCGCGGGCTTGGACTAGAACCTCATCACTATCGTCGTGGGTTCGCTCACGGTCCGCAAGTAGGTCTTTCGGCAAGAGATTCTTCTTTTCAAACCCTGTGCCCACTTTGCGTGACCAATGCATCTCCAATTCTTTGTGCAGTCCCTCAGAGTAAGCTGCAAGTTTCCGTCCATCGCAGTGGCAAGGCATACACGCATCGGCGATGAAATGGCTTAACATGAAAAAGTACGTAGCGGCTGCTTCCTCTTGCGTGCGTGTTTCAGGGACCATGTACTGTGCGAAACGTACATCACCGGGAATCAACTGGTCAACCCTCTTGTCTCCCATTAGGAGTAAGTCTTTCATCATTGTGCTAAGAGCCATGGCACGGTTTGGGAGGTGTTGACCGGGTTTGGGTACATCACCCTTGTAAGGAGTAGCCCACCACTCTCTGTCCAGTATATTGTCTTTCTGAAGAAACTCGTGTGTCTTGCGGTGCGTACCAATACGTTCCAGCAATTCTTCTTTATGCGTGATAAAACGCTCTCTCTGGCCACCTGTGTAGGGCTCTATCTTAAGAACGTGATTGTCAGTAGCAGCACCAGCCCCACCTCTTTTGGCATCAGCTTGGTCAGGGATCCACGCACCAACCGATGCCTCCCGCACATACGGGCTCAGAAGTTCCACCAGGTTCTTTTCCTTATTCTCATCCTTCAGAAGAGCGATGGCGCGAATGGCGATCCAGGAATGCGTCCGTTGATTCATCCCCTTCCCCCTTTCTTCTCTTGAGTAATCCGGTTTCCTAGAATGTTGGCCTCAGCTTTGCCGATTCTAAGCGTCTTGGTGTCCCAAATGAGGCAGACTCCTCGGGTGGCTGCCTTGCCAGTATTGGTTCATTCTCCCTACCTTCAAATGAAAAGGGCACCCGTCACCGCCGTACTCTCCAGCGGTTCCAGTGCCCTCGTTTCATCTCAGCCCCCCATCCACTGAGCTGATAATGTACTAGCCCGGGCTACATGGTCGCCCAGCATCCCTCGTGGGCAAAAAATAACACCATTCTTGCCTTTTGTCAATACCCCCGAAAGTACTGGCAGAGGCAAGGGGTCACATTAGCCAATCTTTTTTAGCTGCCTTTACTAAACTAACTCCTGGTATTGCCAAACCAAAATATTTGTAGTAACATTCGGGCAGTTATAGTTTTCCCCTTGAAAGCAGCATCTGGAAAGAGGATGGCGAGATGCCCAAGGAGATTCTCTACAATCTGGCCGACCCTGTAACTGATGAAGAATACCTGCCTAATAACTAAAGGGAGTTGTGCAGACACAGCTCCCTTTTTAGTTTTATAGGCCTGTATGGGGAAGAAATCTATTAAGCTCAAATTAATTAAATAGTTGAAGGAGGGAAAATGTTAGATCAGACCAGTCAGTGGTACAAGTTGCAGTACCCGGAGTGCTTCGTCAACGAGGAGCTGCGGATGATGCAGAAGACCCTTGCCGACTTTGTTGACAAGGAGATTATGCCCGTCCGCGACAAGATTGACGATGACATCACCCACGAAAAGGTGATTACCCCCATCCTGAAAAAGTTGCAGGTAGGCATGGGCTACCAGAAGAACAAGATACCCGCAGACTACGGTGGCAACCAGCAGCTTTCCATGGTCGGGGATGCCCTGATACAGGAGCAGCTATCCCGCGCCGACTACGGCATAAGCCTCCACAGCGCCTGCACCGACTGGGGGTTGGTACCGGCTCTGCTGGCTTACCTTTCCCCCTCGCCGACGGGTAAGGCCTGGGGCAAAGCCATTTTCGATAAATTCGCCCCCAAGTTCACCGGTAACGAGCTGGCCGTCGCCTGCATGAATTTCAGTGAAGACGACTCCGCCTGCGACATCGAAAACCCGATGAACGAGGGCAGGACGGTAAAGGTAAAGGCCGAGCTTAAGGGCAACGAGTGGGTGATAAACGGCAACAAGCTCTGGGCATCCAATGCCGGCATCGCCGATCTCAACTGCGTTGTCTGCAACATGGACCCCAAGAAGGGCATAGAAGGCTTTACCCTGGTCTATGTCCCCGAGCCCTGGGAGGGGGTCTCCCACGGCGAATTCGAGGTCAAGTGCGGGGCTAACGCCGACCGCAACACCCCTACCTATTTTGATAACGTCAGGGTACCCAAGGAGTGGGGGATACAGGGCCCTGAGGCCTGGTTCCTTTTCACCAGTGCCGTGTCCGCCCCCATGTCCTTAAATGCCGCCAACGCCATTGGTACTCTGCAGGGGGCTTTCGACATCCTGGTTGACTATACCGAGGGCAGGGTGGCTGGGGGTAAACCGGTCAACCGGCACCTCCACGCGGCGATGATACTGGGTGAGATGGCCGCGTTTCTATCCGTGGGCAGAGCCGCCGTTCTGGAGACGGCCCACCAGTTTGACCGGATGGATATCTATGGTATGTGGAACACGGAGAGCATGATGGCTAAGGGGCATGCCGTGCACGCCTATATCACCCGCACCGTGCCCGACCTGATTTCAAGGGGATTAGAGCTGATGGGCTCTTTTGGCCTGGTCCGAGAAAACGGCTACGAGAAGTATTACCGCGATGCGGTTGTGTTAAAGATAGTCCTGGGTGGCTCACACCTGGGTTACTTTGAGACCTGCAAGCAGTTCTACGACCTGGACTACTCCGCGTTTGGCCCGGGAAAGTTTCAAAAGTAGTAAAGCCGGATAGCGGTACCAGAGTTCCAGCCAACTAAAATCCTTAAATAGGAGGTGCTGATATGAACCTGAAGGGCAAGGTCGCCCTGGTCACCGGAGGGGGCACTGGTATAGGCACCGCCATCGCCGAGCGCTTTGTCGCCGATGGCGCCAAGGTCTGTATCACCGGCCGCCGTAAAGAAATGCTGGAAAAGGTGGCTAAATCACTCCCCTCGGGAACGGTGGTTATATGTACGGGGGATGTATCCAAGGAAGAGGACGTAAAGCGCATGGTGGAGACGACGGTGAAGTTCGGCGGCAAAATCAACGTCCTGGTGAACAACGCCGCCATAAACCACCCGGCGCCTATCGCCGAGCTTGACCCCAAGCTGTGGCGGGAGGTTATCGGGGTGAACCTGACCGGTCCCTTTCTGCTCATGCAGGCGGTAATACCGCTGATGATTAAGGAGGGTGGGGGGTCTATCATCAATATTGCTTCGCTCGGCGGCTTACGCTGCCTGCCCAGTATGCCGGCCTACTGCAGCACAAAGGCCGGGCTGATTATGCTCACTCAACAGGCGGCGCTGGAATACGGGCGTAAAAACATCCGCTGCAACGTCGTCTGCCCGGGCGGCGTCAAAACGGCTATGACAGAGAAGGACTTCGGGCAGTTCGGGAAGATGCTCGGCATAGAACCCGAGGCTTTCATCAACCAGATAGCCGTGGAGATACCCCTGCACCGCTTCGCCGAGTCACCCGAAATGGGCGGTCTTTGCAGCTACCTGGCCAGCGATGAATCGTCGTTTATGACCGGGGCTGTCCTCGTCATCGACGGCGGAACGGCCGTGGTCGATGTTGTCGGGGCGGCCATAACGGCGGCGATGAGGAGAGGTGGCCTTGTCGATTAAAGCACAAAAAAATTAGAAAGGAGTGTCTGGGAAATGGCTAGTTATTCCAAGAACCTGGTGACAAAACCGAAGTACGAGGTACAAACCGGATTCGACGTCAAAGGTCGGCAATATCCCACCATGACCTTTATGAGCAATGAGCTCGTGCCCGGGAGCAACGTCTATATCGAGATGGGCTGGGTATACACTATGCCCACCCCCAACCCTCATATTCCCGAGCATACTCACGCCAAATCCGACGAGTTCGTCCTGCATATCGGTTCCGACTATAAGAATCCCGAAGACCTCGGCGGGGAGATAGAGTTCGTGGTGGGGGGCGAGCCGCTTAAGATTAACAAGACCTCAGCCATCTACATACCAGCGGGAGTGGTGCACGGCCCCCTGACCTGGAAGAGCGTTAGCCGACCGCATTTGCAGATGACCATAATTATGGGCGCGGGTACCCTGGCCGAAGCGGCACCAGCCGGATACAAGGGCAAAAAATAGAATAACCAGCTATCCCGGTAGGGAAAATAGGCGAGGCTTTATCTTTACCGATTTAGCTCAGAAGACCACGCCGTCTTTGAGGGTGGCCGTAATGACATAGCTTTCCCAGCTCGGCTCGCCCTTGCAGATATCGGTAACTCCCGTCTTGTACAGGTCCGACTTCAGGTACTGGTCCAGGAGTTCCTGGGATTCCCATACCAGAAAGGCCCCCTGGTCGTAATTATCGGGGTTCATAAGGAAGGTCTTCTCCTTGAGTCCGGGGACCTTCTTGTAAGCCTCCACCATGTTGGCCAGGTGGTTCCTGATGGCATTCTCATCCATCTGGCTTTTGATCTCATCCTTGAGTGTGAAGAGAATCCTAACGCCTATCATTTTTGCCTTCTCCTTTCCTGGGTGAGAGTTCCTTAAATTTTGGCCTATCTACGGCCTAATACGGCCTTCCTTTTTCCTCCCATATCTTGGGCAGGCCCAGGTCTTCAGCCATCACCTTGTAGCAGATATAGCCGTTGACGCCGCGCAGCCCTCCCCCATAGTGTTGGGTGGCGTTACAGAGGTAGAGGTTTTTAATCGGCGCCCGGTTGCCGGAAAGCTCAGCACAAGGCCGGAGCCGACCCATCTGAGAGGCGAACATCGCCCCTACCGGCCAGGAGCCTTCGGGTACGCTAGCGTTCCGGAGTACGATGTCATAGGGGCTGTTGTCCCAGGCGTCAATAATCTTGTCTTTGGTCAGGTTGGGGGCGTACCACTGCCACTGTTTGGCCGCCTCCTCAACGAAGTCCTTCTTTATCTGCAGCCACTGTTTTTCCGAGAAAAAGCGCTCGGGGGCGGTGAACTGCTCGATGAGAAAGTTGTGCTTTCCCTTGGGCGTCCGCGTCGGGTCAACCAGCGTCTCCTGCCCGATGCACATGAACAGCTTTTCCGAGAAACCGCGGGTGAAGCACTCCGCCTGTTCCAGGCTGACGTAGTAGTCCATGTCCTTGGGCATCAGCCAGCACCGGCGCACCCGGTTGCAGTCCGGGTCAAAGGCGCTCGCCTTGTAATCGGGGGGCTCGTGGAGGGCGAACCAGGCCCAGTGCAGGTTGCCCCGGTCGTAGGAGAAGTTCTCTATCTTCCGGGCCAGGTCGGGGCTGATATGCTCCCGGCCTATCAGGTCGAGGAAGGTCATATTAACGGTGACGTCGCTGACCACCACCTTGGTTGCCTTTATCTCCGAGCCGTCAGCCAGGCGTACCCCGGTGGCCACGCCGTTTTCGACGATAATCTTTTCCACCGGGTGCCGGACGAAGAAGGTCCCACCCTGCTCTGATACCACCTTCTGCAGGGCGTGGGCAACGTTATGGGCGCCGCCCTGGACTACGGTGGCCGGCGACCAGCCCAGGGTCACAGCGAGCTGGGCTAGCGTTTCCGGCAGGGGAGCTACATCGTTGGGAAAACAGGCGGTACTGGTCTGCATTGACCTCATAAAGAGCATCCTTAGCTCGGTGCTCTCGAAGATGTCGCAGGCGACTTGCTTGACCGTCATGAACTGCCATCCCGGGTCAATGCCGCTCTCGGGGTCGTCAACTAGCTTTTCCACTGCGTCTTTAACCCCCCAGGGAGTCACTGGGCTGCAGCGGTACTCGGTGACCGCCTCCCGCCATTTGGTGCGGTACTTCTCAAATAATTTCTCGTTCTGCTCGGCATCCCGCGGGGAGAAGCGGGCGATATTCCGGGCGTTCTTCTTCAGGTTTTCTGGCCAGAATGCCGTCTCCCCGGTGGTCAGGTCGGGGGTGGTGGTTACCGGAAAGCTTACCAGGCAGGTCTCATCATCGAAGATGGCGGCGTGGTCAACCTCGGGGGTAAGGTACCAGGCCCCCTTTTCCCAGAGCTTGAAGTCCAGCCATACCGGGCTGGTGTACATCCGGGTAAAGTTGGCGCAGGGGTTGCTAAGAAAGGCCGGCAGGGGCTGCTCTTCGGTGCAGGCGCCGCCGCCCAGCTCAAACTCCTTTTCAAAAACAGCCACCTTCATGCCTGCCCAGCCCAGATAGCAGGCGGCAATAAGCCCGTTATGCCCACCACCAACTATAATGGCATCATAGGTTGCGTCTGGCATAAGACCTCCTTTTCACCTTCCCGGTTCCAGTTTTTTAATATCTAAGGATTAGTCAGGAATATCAGTCGGTATCGGTGGCACTTTTCTTTCTACCGTTGCTTCTCCCGGCTCCCTTTTCTTCACCTCCAGCGATGGGGAACGGCCGCCGGCGATAAGGAAGCGTATGGCAGCCCACAGGACCTTGGGGTTCTTCAAAACAAAGCCGATGATACGCCGCAGGTCAGCCGGCTCAACGAAAGCCCTGACCGTCCAGGTTACCGGCGCAATCACCCTCATCGTCATCAGCAGCCTGGTCGGCTCCCCTTCGCCTTCTTTGGAGGCTTCCAACGTCTCCGGGACAATAACGCTAGACTCAACGCTTTCCACCTTGCACTGAAGCAGCGTCTTACCTAGACCTGTTGACCTGATATACATATAAAACTCCTTTTCTTGGTCAGAATAGCCCGGCTTCTTTAGCCAGCTTCACGTAGTGGTCCTCCGGCCACCACTTCTCAATACCCAAGTCTTCGGCTATCTTTTCGGTGGCGCAGTAGCCCGGGCCGAAGGTTATCATACCGCCGGAGTGGGTGCAGGCGCCGCACATGTAGAGCTTTTCTATCGGCGTCGAGTGCTGGCAACAGTACTCATTGGGCCGGAAATAGCCCATCTGCAGCGGCAGGTAGGCACCCTGCTTGAAGCAGCCCTGCCTCATGTCGGCAAACTTGTTCTCGGTGTCGAGGGGGGTAGCCATGTAGTCCCAGATTATGTTCTCACCGGTCATATTGGGCGCGTACCGGCTTAAGACTTCCTTGCAGCGCTCGGCGTGCTCCCTTCTGACCTGATACCAGGCCTGGGGGCCGCCCTCCTTGAGATTGTAGGGCGCTTCCTGCGAGATAAGCCCCACGTGCCTGCCCGCCGGTGCCCTTATCGGGTCGTGGACTGAGGGAAAACAGCTGTTGAAGCCGCCGCTTACCAGCTCACCCCGCTTTATCGCCTTGAAGTGATTTACCAGTTCCTCCTCATTTTCGTAGCCGAGCACGTAGATAAGCGAGTTATTGAGGCCAGGGTCGGCTTCGGCTATCTTGAACTTCGGGGCTTCATACAGGGCCATATGCACCGTGAAGAAGGACCAGTCGCTGTAGTTCCACTCCTTAACCCTGGTGATGAGTTCTTCGTCGAGGTAGTTTTCTCCCACCAGCTCAAAAAAGGTCTGGTGCGGGTTGAGCGAACTGCAAACAAATTTATTGGCCTTTATCACCCTGCCGTCTTCCAGCTCTACCCCTTTGGCCTGGCTGTTCTCAATCACCAGCCGCTTGACCATCTGGTTGGTTAATACCATCCCCCCGCTCTGGTAGATGAACTTGCTCATCAGGTGGGCCAGGTGGTGCGAGCCCCCTTGGCTTAAGCGGAAATGCCAGCCGCGGTTGAGCATCAGCGGCACCAGATAGCCCAGACCCTCAAGGTCATAGTCCAGGCCCCACATACAGGCCAAGTAGAGGAACAGGGCTCTTACCCGCTCGTTCTCAAACCAGCCATCGACTATCTGCTTGGGAGTGAAGCCGGTAAGCTCGTCGTCCCTTCTGGTGATGGGGTTTGCCTCGAGCTTGGCTGACTGGTCCAGGCTGGGCGCCGGGTTTACGTAGCTGGCCGGGGCCAGGAAGAGGTCCATCGCCTGCTGCGACCACTTGGCGAAATTCCTAAACGCCTCGGCATCCTTGGCCGAGAACTGCTTGATAGACTCATACGACCTTTCCGGGTCGCTGTAGAGGGCCAGATATTTTCCATCGGAGAAGGGCATGACTACTTGCAGCTCCGGGTATATCCACTTCAGGTCAAAGTCCTCTTCCAGCCTCAGGTCCTTGAGGGGCGGGGCATAGTCTACCATCATGTGGTAGATGGCGTGAACGTCATGCAGGAAGCCGGGGATGGTGACCCTTTCTGTGGACAGCCCCCCTCCCAGCTCAAACCTTTTTTCCAGAACCAGAACTTTAAGCCCGGCCTTGGCTAGATAGGCACCAACCGTAAGCCCGTTTGGGCCAGCACCAATAACAATTCCATCATAATCTTGCAAGGTTGCCCTCCTTAGGTTATCTTGATTTGTTAAATGTCCTATGTTACTTTATAAGCAAAGGGGTCTTCGTCTATATAGGGTATATGGGTGAGTATAATTTCGTCAACCCTATTTAGGAGTAAACATTTGATAACTTTTTTAATAACTTCTTTAATAACCTCTTTATTTTTCACCGGTATTTTGGAGTCTGAGGCCTAAAGCAAATGTCTTATTTCGAGCCAACCAAGCCGCCCAGGGTAAGCCCCGAGCACCTCATCACTTTCTACTTCGTGGCCGAAAAGAAGAGCTTCAAGCTGGCCTCCGACCTGCTTTACCTGAGCCAGCCGACGGTATTACTTCATATAAAATCTCTGGAGGCCGGTTTTGGCGTCAAACTTGTCCAGGTGAGGAAGAAAAGGGTAACTCTCACTGAAGCTGGCGAGGCACTCTTGCTCCATGCCCGGGAGCTCTACCAGCAGACCAAACTCGCTGAGATGTGTCTGCGGAACTTCCGGGAGGAGATGCTCCGCATCGGGGTGGCCTTTACCCTCTCGGCCAGCGTTACTACCGTGGCCGGCATATTTAAGGAGCTTTTCCCTAATGTAAAGGTCAAGATAAGGGAGGGGCCCACTCACCAGATTGTCGAGGAAATCTCCAATCTACAGCACGACCTGGCGGTGGTGGCTAACCTTGATTATGGGGTCCCCGAACTTGAGGCGATAGAGGTCTCCAGGGGACATAAGATGCTTTTCGTTGCCTCTTTGTCTGACCCTCTTTCGCAGAAAGATAAGCTGGAGCTTACCGCTCTCAACGGCCACCCACTGATTATGCCAGCGGAGAAGTCAATCTGTCGGGATATCCTGCTAAATCTGATGAAGGAAAAGAGGATAGAGCCGGTCATCATCGCCGAGGTGGATAACGTAGACTCGGCCAAGAGTCTGGTCGGAATGGGGCAGGGGGTAGCCCTGCTGCTTGAGGACAATGTTATTGACGAGCTACGTGATGGCAGGCTGAAGGCACTGCCCTTTAAAGAAGATATAAAAATAGGTGTGGAAGTGCTGGTTCACCGGGATAATCCTCTCCGCTCCATCGGCACCAAGTTCATTTCCCTGCTCAGGCAGGCCTACAAGAACCGTACCGTTCTGAAAGTCCTGCCTACTACCTGAAAATGCCACAGCGCTAAACCTTCTTCCGGGGCGTACCGCCTCGTCCTGTTTTAATTTTTTCTCCAGAGAACGTACTTTTCCGACTGTCTTCGGCTGGAGGCTGGCGTTGGTTATATTTATACTCAAATAATAATTTTAATGACATCTTAGATTTTTACAGTATTCTAGCCTCAGAGGCCTCAGGGAGATAGCTCATTACAGGTAAAAGCACGGTATTGATTATACTCAACCTCTACTATATACTAGTCGGTAATCGACGCGGAGGAAAAGACTCCTGGATATGCATTCTCTGATCTATTGGTTCGACGAGCTGGGGAAAGAGCATAACTATATCGTAGGGAAAAAGTGTGCCAATCTGGGGGAGATGGTTCGAATGGGCTTGGCAGTTCCACCGGGTTTTGCCATTCCAATAGATATGTATCGGAAGTTTATTAAGGAAACCGGTGCCGAGGATGAAATGTCCTCGTATATAAAAGAGTTTGACGAGACCAAAGGGGCCGGGATTCAAGTTTTTGAGGAGATGGGTGAAAACCTCCGCGGCGCAATTGAAGAGAAAGAAATACTGCCTTCAGCTAGAGAATGTATAACTTCTTATTATACGGAGCTGTGTAATAAGACGGGAACCGAAAACGTGGCCGTTTCTGTTCGCTCTGCTGGAACAGAAAGTCGGCCTGGTATGTTTGAAACCTATCTTAATGTGCGCGGGATTGAGGATGTACTGGAAAAGATAAAAAAGGTCTGGGCCAGTGCCTTCACACCTCGCGCTATTGCCTTCCGCGTCAACAAAGGGTTAGCTATCCTCGGGGATGAGTTGGGGGTGGCGGTGCAGAAAATGGTTAACGCCCGTGCTTCTGGCATCGCTTTTACCATAAACCCGGTTGATGGTGACGCCTCTAAGATTACCATTGAAGCCAACTGGGGCCTGGGGGAGGGTGTGGTGAGCGGAGAAGTGAGTGTTGATACGTTCCAGGTGGACAAGAGCACTCTAGAGATCGCCTCCAAACATACGGGCAATAAAAAGAAGGGCGTGTTTTACACAGAAACGGGAGCTGATTGGGCTGATGTCCCCGCCAAGATACGGTGTGTACCTTGCATCCTTGACGAAGAGGCCGTTGAAATAGCCAGGGTGGCCAAATCGGTAGAGAAGACCCTTAAATCCCCGCAGGACATGGAGTGGGCCATTGACCAGGATATAGACTTTCCCCAAGACATTTTTTGGATTCAGACTCGTCCGGCAAAGGTCGCCGCCAAGAAGGTCCAATCAGCGTCCAATCATATCGCTGATTTGATGGCTAAAAAGTATCGGGGTTTTTAGGCCTTAACAAATTTTCAGCTCATCCTGAAAAAGGAGGGAGATATGAAAGAAGAGACAAAGGGAGAGGTGAAACTGTGGGATGCGGTGCCGGGCTACGATTTTAACGAAAAGATTGACGTGCCTGAGATGCGTTCTTATTTCCACGATGGTGTGCATAGTGTGCCCCGCTTGACCCCGATGTACAGCTGGTTTTACGGCCGGGCAAACCCCGTTGGATCTCAGTATGCATCTGAGACTCTGAGTGTGCCAACATGTAAAGGCTGGTCTCAAAAAATCAAGAATGGCTCGACCTATGTGGCCATGCATATCATCCAGGATAAGGAAGAGATAGGTAAACGAGCGGTCAAATTCAAAGAGGCACTAGTTCCCTGGATCGAGGACTTCGACGGGCTATGGGCAGGCTATAAAAAAGAGTTACTGGGTCTATATGACCACTTGAAGTCCCTCGACCTGGATAAGGCCACCAATATTGACCTCCTCCATCACTTATGGGACATGATAAGTACCTATCGTAGAATGTGGGAGATCCACTTTCTGGGAATGTATACTTCAATGAGTGCCCTTGCCTTAATTGAAGAGCAGGTGGCACGCTTTGGGTTTACCTCCGAAAGTCCTGAGTTCCAAAACATGTTCCGGGGCTTCGACAATAAAGTATTTCAGGTTGATAAGCAAATGAGCGAGTTTGCCAAAGTTGCGGTCAAGGCAGGGCTGTCTGACCTATTCAATAATAATAAGGCTGAGGATGTCCTGTCCAAACTCGAGGAGAGTGAGGCCGGCAGAAAGTGGAAGAATGATTTTTATGAATTTCTGCAGGAGGAAGGGTGGCGGATGGTGCGTATGATGGACTTTGATGAGCCATACTGGCTTGAGGAGCCCTCGGCCGCTATCTCCGTCATCCAGACTTTTGTCGGCAAAGGCGCCGATTTCGACCTTGATGCGGTAAGATTGAAATTAACTGAGGGAAGAGAAAAAGCGATAGCGGAGCTATTACAAAAGGTGCCGGAGGGAGAACGGGAATGGTTCAGGGCGCTGATAAACCTGGGCGGGAAAGCAGGCTCATATAGTGAGGAGCACGACCTTTACTGTGAGCTCTACAGTCATGCGCTGATACGCCGCGGGCTTCTGGGTATAGGCCGGAGACTGGTGCGGGCCGGGACCATTGATAGGCCCGACGACACCCTCTTTCTCAACCCCGATGAAATTGAGCAGGTGATGCTGGCCCCCGAGTTCCACAAACTACAGTACATAGCTAACAGGCGCCGTGCGGACTGGGAGCGTTTGAGGTTTAAGGAGACGCCCCCCGTATTTACCGAGAGGGCAGACATGAATGAAGCCGTGGGGAAGGACTTACTCCCGTCAGGAGATGTAATTATCATCAAACTTGTGGTTGGAGAGATGCCCAAGGTAAAGCCAGAACTAAAAGCCGATATCTATGGCGTATGCGGGGCACCAGGGGTTGCTGAGGGGACGGCACGGGTTATCTTTACCTATGAGCAGCTGCACGAAGTACTACCCGGCGAAATCCTGGTCTGTCCGGGAACAAACCCCGCCTGGACACCCATTTTTGGCGTAGTTAAGGGTGTGGTGGCTGATAGAGGCGGTACGCTCAGCCATACCGCTATCGTTGGGCGGGAATATCAAGTACCTACAATAGTAAACTGTTTTGAAGGCACAGAAAAGATAAAAACCGGCATGAGACTAAGGGTTGATGCGACCCAGGGTGCTATCTATATCTTAGACTAGCGGCCTACAGCACGGTGGGCCCGGCTCCGGGTATAGGCACTAACAGAAAACGGCATGGCTAAGAAATCTGTAATAGTTATGGGGACGCTAGACACCAAGGGGGAAGAAATACTCTTCCTGCAGCAGCAGCTGGAGCAGAAACAGTGCCGCGTGATTGTCATTGATGTCAGTATGGGCGGTCAGCCTTTCTACAAGGCTGACGTCGGCCCTGACGAAATCGCTCGTTTAGGCGGCAGCACCATTGAGGAAATCAGGGCATCCAAAGACAGGGACTGGCTGACCCAGGCCATGGAAAGAGGGGCCATAGAGAAGGTCAGGCAGCTTTACGCCGCCGGTGAGGTCGGCGGAATTATGGCCATCGGCGGCTCCACCATGGCCATGTTCGGGGCCCGGGTGATGAAGCTGCTCCCCTTCGGCATACCCAAGATTATCGTCTGTCCCGGCGTGATTCCGGCCCAGGTACGACGACTCTACGACACCATGGACATGACGATAATGCAGGGCGTAGTCGATTTTGCCGGGCTCAACGAGCTGACGATGAGCGTGCTGGTCCGGGCCGCCGGGGCTATGTGCGGCATGCTGGAGGACTCTGGCGAGGCTATCTCCAGCCTGCTTGAGAAATCGGTGGCCATAACCCAGCTCGGTTGGTCGGACAACTGCGCCCGGCTGGTCAAGCAGCACCTGGAAGAGAGAGGCTACCGGGTCTATCCTTTTCACGCCCAGGGAATAGGCGATAGGGCCATGGAGGACCTGATAGTCCAGGGCTTCTTCGACGGGGTGATAGATATCGCTCCGGCCGGTGTCATTGAGGAGCTCTTCCACGGTACCCGCGCCGCCGGGTCTAAAAGGCTTGAAGCCGCCGGGGAGAGAGGGCTGCCCCAGGTAATTGCCCCCTGCAGTATAAATATAACCAACGCCAGCCTGAGCCGAAGGCAGTCGGAGAAGTACGTCTCCAGAGAGAAAAAACTAAAACAGGACGAAGCCCGTATTGAGACAAGATACAACCGTGAGGAGCTAATAAACGCCGCCAAGGTTTATGCCGAGAAACTAAACAAGGCCAGAGGGCCGGTAAAAGTCTTAATCCCGACCCGGGGCTGGTCTTCTTTGGACAGAGAAGGCTCGGTGCTGCATGCCCCTGAAGAAGATAATATATTCGTCGAGGAACTGAGGAGAAACCTGAGACCGGAAATCGAAATACAGGAGCTGGACTGCCACCTTGAGGACGCCGAGTTCGCCCTGGCCCTGGTCGAGGCCTTCGTTCAGCTTGAGCAAGCCCGCCAGAAAGTCTAGCGCCGTGTAATATTCATATGCAAAAGACTATGGAACACGCTGAAAGGAACAGAGCCTCACCGACCATCGTAATACTTAGTATTGCTAAACCCCAATATCTGTAGTAACATTTGGGGCGGTTATTACCATCGACGGTGGGGCGGCCGTGGTCGATGTGGTCGGGGCGGCGCCAGCTGGATACGGAGGCGAATAGAATAAGCGGCTATCCCTGAATAAAAATAGGCAAGGCTTTGTTTACTAAAGCTAGAGCACTCAAGCTTGCCGTAAATACACTATGAAAGTAAAGGAGGACACCGTATGTAAGAAGACTGAATTGGGTAATGATAAGATAGCCTGAAATCTTAAGAAAAGAGGGAGGGTAGTAGTGAAAAGGTTACTTTTAATCCCGTTGCTGATAGCACTGTTGGCAGTGCCGGCGTTCGCCGCCTGTGGGGGTGAAGAGGGCCCCGTAGCCCCCTCCGAGATTGTCATCGGCGATACCGTATCTTATACTGGCCCCTACGCCGTATTTGGTGGCGTTGCCAGCTGGGGCACAGAAGCGGCTTTTGATGATATCAACGCACAGGGCGGAGTATATGTCGCGGAGTATGGAACCAAAATACCCGTCAGATGGGTGACCGTCGATGACGAGAGCGACCCGCTCAAGGTGGCGCCTCTTACCGAAAACCTGATTCTCAACGAAGGGGTGGACTTGCTGGGCGGGCATTTTGAGGTGCCCGCTATGCGCCAGGGTACGGCCATGATTGCCCAGAAGTATGAAATCCCGGCCGTATTCGGGGTCGGCCCCTATGAACCCTGGGTAGCTATGCGAGAGGCCGCCGCGGAACCGTGGACGTACAGCTGGGTTTTCGGCTTTTCCATAGGCACTCCCACTGTGGAGGGAGATTTCCGGGAGGGTGACCCCGGATATATAATGATGCCCACCTGGCTCGGTGCCCTCGCTACCTTCGCTGAAGAGACCAACAAAAAAGCAGCCATCTTTGCCTTTGACGACACTGATGGCCGCGGTTGGTACCTGGGATTCGCCGGAGCTGCCGCCGGCGAGGGCTATGAGTGTTACCGTGCCGAAGACGAGTTCGGCATATACCCTCCGGGAACCAACGACTTTACCTCCCTGATACAGGAATGGAAGAGCGCTGGTTGCGAGATACTCTGGGGCAACTGCCCCGCCCCCGATGCGGGCACCATGTTGAAGCAATGCCAAGCGCAGGGGTTTGAACCCAAGGTAGTCTTCGCCACCAGGGGGGCCATGTTCTATCAGGAGATTGTGTCCTGGGGCGGCGACCTGCCCAACGGCGTTGGTATGGAGGTCTACTGGTCGCCTGATATGCAAGAGGCTGAAGGCATCAATGGTCTAACCCCGCGGGAACTGGCTGACAGGTGGTACGAAGATTCCGGGAATGAACCGGTACCCCAGGGTATAGGCTGGGACTATGCCGTAGCGCAAACGATGTTTGACGCTATTGAGAGAGCCGGTACGCTGGACTCAGCTGCGATCTTGCAGGCCTTAGCCGAAACCGACTTGTTAGCGATGTGGGGCCGCGTCGTATTCGAACCGGGTACCCAGTTCCAGAGAGAACCCTGCCAGTTCGGACAGTGGCAGAAGACAGATAACCCCTGGGTATGGGAATCGCCCACCGTATTTTCCTATAACGATTTTCTGCCGGCAACGGCCGATTTGATCTTCCCTAAACCCTGGGACTAGGTTAATAGCCATAATAAATAGTAAATGTCGGGCGGGGCTTGGGCTCTGTCAGCCCAGGCCCTGTCCGATAGGGTTTACCTAACTATACCTTTCCCGGCCGGGAGGGGCATTCGTTGGGGTCGGTGTGCCTGGTTAAGAAAACTAGATAAGGGTGTTACCATGGAACAACCGATACTTTCCGTATCCGGACTAAGCAAGCATTTCGGGGGGGTGGCGGCCGTCCAGGACATCAGTTTCGATGTTCGGGAGGGTGAAGTGCTGGGCCTGATGGGCCCCAACGGCGCCGGCAAGTCAACGCTGTTAAACCTCATATCAGGTGAACACAGACCGGGCTCGGGAACGGTGCATTTAAAAGGACAGGGCATCACCGGTCTTTCCACGCACCGAATCTGCCACCTGGGTATTGCCCGCACCTATCAGATTCCTCAGCCCTTTGTTAATCTGACGGCTCTGCAGAACGTGACGGTGGCGGGGGAATACGGGAGGGGCCTGGGCAAAGATGCCGCTGAAAGTGAGGCCCTTCAGATACTTGATATGGTGGACCTTATAGAGAAGAAGGACGTTTTGGCTAGAGATTTGACGGCGATAACCTTAAAGAGGCTGGAATTAGCCAGAGCCCTGGCCACCAGTCCCACCCTACTGCTGCTCGATGAGGTGGCGGCGGGCTTAAACGAAGAGGAAATACCACGCATACTGGAGATTCTGCAACGGGTGCGGGAAATGGGCATAGCCTACATACTGGTCGAGCATGTTATGAGAGTAATGACCAGGGTGGTTGACCGGATTATAGTGATGGACAAGGGAGCCAAAATCGCCGAGGGTCCCCCCGCCGAGGTAATGGAAGACAGAAAGGTAATCGAAGCCTACCTGGGCGAGTCGGCCTGAACGGAATGTTATTTACAGAAAATGCCTGAAGAAACACTGCTGAAAGTTAGCCATATAGACGTATTTCACGGGAGCTTTCAAGCCCTCTGGGACGTATCTCTGGAGATTATGCCGGGGGAAATCGTGGCAATTATCGGCGCCAATGGCTCCGGTAAGTCCACACTACTGGACACGATATCGGGCCTGGTGCACCCGGCCAGGGGCAGCATTGAGTTCGAGGGGAAAAACATCTCGGCATTAGAACCCTACCGCGTAGTTGACCTCGGAATTTCTCAGGTCCCGGAAGGGAGGAGGGTTTTCCCCGACCTGACCGTCTTAGAAAACCTGGTAATAGGTTCCTACAACCGTAAGGCAAGGTCAAAGCGGGAGCAAAACCTGCAGAGAGCTTACCAGCTCTTCCCGGTGCTGAAAGATAGAAAAAACCAGCTGGCTAAAACACTGAGCGGGGGGGAGCAACAGATGCTAGCCCTGGGGCGGGGCTTAATGTCCGACCCCAAGCTCATACTCCTTGATGAAATGTCTCTGGGGCTTGCCCCCATACTGATTAACGAACTTTACCGGATTTTGCGGGAAATCCGAAACAGGGGTATTACTATCCTCTTCGTCGAACAGAAT
>DAOUMR010000067.1:0-2656 GCA_034409905.1 Dehalococcoidales bacterium
CACTTCACCAGGTTTTGCACCGAAGTCACGGCGGCGGTGATGATGTGGGCCTCGACATCCAGCCTGAAGCCGTGCATCCCAATCGGGTTCTTGACCCCCGCCTGGCCGTCAACGGCATAACCGCGAGGAATGACGTGCAGCAGCCGTCTATCGACCGGAATCTTGACGCTGCGGGCGGTGGTCAGGACGCGCCTCAGGTCCTCGGAACGCACCAGGCGGTCATTACGGGTGATGGCGACCACGGCCCGGTTGTTGAGCGAGGTTACATGTCGGCCGGTGACGCCGACATAGGCCGATTCCACCTTGTAACCGCTGGCCTGCTCCGCCTTCCTCACCGATTCCCGGACTGACTCCCTGGCCTCGTTGATGTTGACCACCAGCCCCTTATGCAACCCTACCGACGGCGTAACCCCCACCCCCACCACGCGGATACTTCCCGTCTCGTTCACATCGGCGATAGTGGTGCATACCTTGGTGGTGCCAACATCAATTGAAGTTAAAACCCCTCGTTTTGTCATCTGCCCCCTCCTTTTTGAGATATTCGGGTCTTTAATTCAATGTTTTTAGTCCTCACATCTTCAAACCTCCCCGCGTGACTCTGCTTCACGGCAAGCTAAGAAGATTGAACTTCTCCGTCACTATTATTTTTTCGACCTATTTGGCCGATGACCCACCCTCTCTTCTAAAGCGCACGTTCCACTTGCTGCACAAAGCCCCCAGGTGAGCCTGTACCTCGTTGCTCGGGGCGTCGTGCAGCTCGGCCAGGAAACCGTGCAGGAGTTCGCCTCCGGTCATCCCCGGATTGGGTTCCTTGGGGCCGGGTAAGTTCACGTAGACTATCTCGGTCATCATCTTCTGGTATTCAATAGCTGGTTTACCCACCGTTATTCTCCTTTGGCATAGAAATTCTTTCCGCCGCTCTCAACTTGGCGCTGCGGCTGCGCGGATTATAATGGACTTCCGCCAGAGACGGAGTAATAACCTTTTTATTGATTAGGCCTAAGGTAGGCCTATCGCCACTGGCTTGCTTGAGCATAAACTGCTTGACGATGCGGTCCTCGAGGGAGTGGTAGCTGATAACTACCAGCCGTCCGCCAAAGCCGAGGAGGTCAACTGCCTGCTCCAGCGTCGACTCCAGCTTCTCCAGCTCCTGGTTGACGGCGATGCGCAGCGCCTGGAAGGTGCGGGTGGCGGGGTGAATTCGGCCCCGCCGCCCCCCCACCGCCTGCTCTATGGTCTGGGCGAGCTGGAGGCTGGTGGTGATGGGGCGCTGGCGCACGATTTGGCGGGCTATCCTCTGGCTGTAGCGCTCCTCGCCATAGTCCCGGATAAGCTTGGCCAGCTGGTCTTCGGGGGAGGAGTTGATAATAACGGCGGCGGTAACCTCCTGGCGGGGGCTTAAGCGCATGTCGAGAAGGGAATCATGGCGGAAGCTGAAACCGCGGTTGTTCCTCTCCAGCTGCACCGAGGAAAGGCCCAGGTCGAAGAGGATGCCGTGCACCGGGGAGAAGCCGTGCTTTGTGCAGATTGACCTGAGATTGGCGAAGTTCTGGTTGACTAGGAGCACCGAGTCGCCGTAGGCGTCGAGCTTGGCCCTGGCCATCTTTATGGCCTTGGGGTCGGCGTCAATGCCCAGCAGTTGCCCGCCGGGGGCGCTGTTTTCCAGAATAGCCGCGGCGTGACCGCCGGGCCCGATGGTGCAGTCGATGTAGCGACCGCCGGGCTGGACGTTCAGCGCCTCGATGGTCTCTTCCAGCAACACCGGGATGTGGGTGGAAGCTGCCGACATAGTTACGTTCATTGGCGGTTCTCCAAGCCCTCAAAAAGCAGCCAGGCCTGTTCCTGATGAATAGCCTTCTCCTCCTCCCAACGTACTTTGTTCCAGAGCTCAAGGTAGTTATTGGCTCCGATCATAACCACCTCGTTGATAATCTCGGCATGCTCCTTGAGCGGGGCGGGCAGCGCTATCCGGCCCTGGCCGTCCATCTTCAAGCTGAAGGCGGTGGCAAAGACCACCCGCTTTAGCGCCCTCAGCTTACTGGGCGACAGCGAACCCGCGTTCAGGCTGTCAGCCAGCTTCTTCCACTCGTTCAGCGGGTAGACGGTTATGCACCCCTCCACCCCGGGCGAAAGCACCATCCCCGCCCTCAGCAGCCCGCGGAATCTGGGCGGTATCGGCACCCGGCCCTTTTCGTCAATCTTATATTCGAACTCACCAAAGAACATACACTTATCCCAATTTTATCCTATTATTTACCACTATTTCCCACTTTCTACCATTCTATAGCATACCTACCCACTTTTGTCAATACCCACCCACATAAATTTTCGTAAATTCGTCTCTTTGGCTCTAAACTTTGCTCTAGACCCCATCTGTGTTAAAATATAGTCTGCTCTTAAATGAGGCACTAAGATGTTTAAGCTGGGCATTCTAACCATCAGCGATAAGGCGTCGGCAGGCAAGCGCCCCGATAAAAGCGGGCCGCTGATTAAGGATAGCTTTGCGGCTAGCGACTGTGAGCTGGTCAGATACGAGGTTATCCCCGACGAAAAGGATACTATCGCCCAGAAGCTGGCCCAATGGGCCGATGAGGGCACTATGGATATTATCCTGACCACGGGCGGCACGGGACTGGCGCCGAGAGACGTTACCCCC
>DAOUMR010000068.1:0-2332 GCA_034409905.1 Dehalococcoidales bacterium
AGGCGGGTGAAGGGCCGGTGGTGGGGATTCCGAGAGCACTGCTGGTCTATGACTTCGCCCCGATGCTTATTGGTTTCTTGAACGCGCTTGACGCTCGGGTTGTCCTCTCCAGCAAGACCACCAAGGAAATCATGGAGCGGTCGGTGGAGCTGGCCTACAGCGACAGCTGCTTCCCGATGAAGCTGGTGCACGGTCACGTCGAGGCGCTTAAAGACAGGGTTGACTATATTCTCTACCCCTGCGGTATCAGACTGGGCTTAAAGGAAAGCGACGAGAGCCAGCAATACGCCTGTCCCCTGGTGCAGGCCTCCCCGTTCATCGTGCGCACTGTTCTGGAGATGGGCGATAAACTGCTCTCGCCCCTGCTCGACTTCAGCCTGGGTGAAGACGAGGTCGTCAAAAACCTGACCGACACCGCCGCCAAAATGGGGTTCAGCCGCCGGCGGGGCAAAAAAGCGGCCCTGGCCGGTATTAACGCCCAGCGAAAATTCGAGGCGGAGCTTGCCAAGGTCGGGGCTAAACTACTAAAGCAAGTCACCGAAAGCGACCAGCTGGGTGTGGTCTTGCTGGCGCGCTCTTATATGTCTCAGGACTCCGGGGCCAACCTGGGCATCGCCGAAAAGCTGGCGCAGCTCGGCGTGGTGCCCATCCCGCTCGACTTCCTCCCCTTGGATACCGTCAGCCCCAAGGAATTCTCCGACCGCCCCTACTGGTCTTATGAGGGCAAGTTTATCGCCGCCGCCAAGATTATTGCTCAAGACCCCCGGCTCTACGGGCTGGCCCTTACCAACTTCGGCTGCGGCCCCAACTCTTTCATATTGAAGCTCGTGGAAGATATTATGAGCGGTAAGCCCATGGGGCAGCTGGAAATAGACGAGCACGCCGCCGAGGCAGGGCTGGTTACCCGCCTCGAAGCCTTTGTCGATACCATCACCAGCTACGCCCACACCGCTAAGGCGCACGAGGTCTCCGCAAAGGAGATACGCCGTGCCACCACACCCATAACCAACAACAATAAGACCCTGGTCCTGCCCTACATGGCGCCCTTTGTCGAAGTTATCGGCACCATCATGGAAACCTGTGGCAGCCGGACTATCGTACTGCCCGAGCCGGATGAGCGCAGCCTTTACTACAGCAACCAGCTGACATCAGGGACAGAGTGTCTGCCCTATCGTGTTACCCTGGGCGACTTCCTGAAATTCTTTTACCAGAACCCCGACCGCGTCAATGATGTGGAAGTGGGGATGGTAAGCGCCTACGGACCCTGCCGCCTGGGCAAGTATGCCCTGGAACAGAGCCGAGTGCTCCGGAAGGTCGGCTTTGACGTGCCCATGCTTACCACGGTGTCGAACAACGCCTACCGCGATATAGACGTCGGCCCCGATTTCCAGCGCCTGGCCATGAAGGGTATTTTTGCCGTTGACTGCCTGGACAGGCTGGTCTGGCGCACCCGCCCCTACGAAAAGGAAAAGGGGCTGGCCGATAGGCTGTTTGATGATTACCTGGCTCAGATTAATGAGCGCATCCGCCGCAAAGAGGACTTCGCCAGTGTTATCGAGCAGGCGACCAGCACCTTCAAGTCGGCTATCGACCCCAGCCTGCCCCGAAGACCGCTGGTCGGTATCAACGGCGAGATTTATCTGCGCTCCAACCGCTTCAGCAACAACAACCTGGTCAAGGTCTGTGAAGCAGCCGGGCTGGAGGCCACCGTGTCTTCGGCCGGAGAGTGGATAAAGTACGCTTCTTACCGCCACCTTGAAGACAGCATCAGGTTCAGAAAAGCCAGAAAGCTATTGGGCAGCTATATCAAGAATCGCGTCGTGGAAAAAAATGAACACCAGATGCTGAATCGTGTTAAGGCTCTCTCAAACGAGCCCGAGCCTTCAATAAAGCAACTGCTATCAAGGTCAAGCCTTTACCTGTCGCCGCGGTGCGGCAGCGAGGCGGTGCTCAGCATCGGCTCCGGAGTGGAGTGGCTGGAGAACCCCAAGTTCGCCGGCGTCATATCGGTCATGCCTCACGGCTGTATGCCCGGGGGAATCGTGGCGGCGATGGCGGAGAAGCTCAGCCAGATTTACCGCAAGCCCTGGATAAGCCTCACCTACGACGGCATCATGGAAACCAACAACCTGACCCGAATCAACAACTTCGCCGAGGTAATCAGGTTCTGCAATCAGTAGCCTAGTGGTAAGACGATACCGGGCACCACCAATATTGCTCCCCGGCTCACACCACCCCCTGCCCGCTACCCCACTACTCTCAGACTGCCTACCCCGGGTTTTATTCGCTCAACTCCTGTCTGGCTTCTCTGAGATTTAATAATAGCGCGGTC
>DAOUMR010000069.1:0-2092 GCA_034409905.1 Dehalococcoidales bacterium
ATATTAAGAGACTATTGACGTAAAGGGGTATAATGGGGCGAAATGTATATCTACATTGACGAAAGCGGAGATTTTGGCTGGCCTCTTGAAGAAGGGCGCCAGCCATATATGCTTTTGTCGGTATTGGTAATCGACGACCAACAGTCAAAACAAGCCATTGCACAAGCAGTAAGTCGAGCAATCGCAGACCTTCGTAAACACCACCAAAGCTGCAAAAGCGACCCCAATAAGCGAATTGAAGAGCTTAAGGGTAGCGGAGAACTCCGTAACCATCCAGATGTTCGTCTGCGATTCTTCAAGCGAATAGTCAAAAAAGCCAATTTTCATATTTACGCTGTAATCTTAGATAAGCGAGAGTTGAACCAAAAACTCCCAAAAGACTACATGGAACGCTACTCAATGCTCATGCTGAATATCCTATACGCAATCCCCATACCCCGAAACCAAAGGTGGGTAACAATGGTGGTTGATAGCCAAGCGAAAGCGGAGCCAACCCAGCCCCTGAAAGTGCGCTATCCCTCTAAAACTAAGCGCTTACGGCAAAAAAGAGCAAGGGCTCAAGACAGAAACCGCCGTAATCAATATACACAAATGATCACCAGTGTCCTTAAGAGCGCTCTTAAACCTAGCGGAACACATCTTAAGGTCTGGCACATCCGCTCACACGATGACCGCTGCCTGCAAGCCGTGGATGTTATCGGACATTTTATGTATCAAAGACTAAAGTTGGATGAGGAAATAAAAAGCTTACGTAAAAGCCTTTCCCCACACGACCGCTCCCCAAAATCGCTTAAGAAGAATAGGCAATGGCAAAGAGTAGAAAAGGAACGCAAAATTTGGTTTGAAGCTCGTGCATTGCTGAGGCTTAGAATCGAATTTGCAAAAAAGCCGAATTACTTAGTGAGGCAAGGGGTAAGAAAGTTAGCAAGATATTCTCGCCAGTTCAGAAAAGCTGGTGAACGGGGGCAACCGTGAGGCTTGATTCCTATCAAAGGGAGCAAAAGCCCCCTGATAAGGGGGATGTTTTTCTTCTCTCAGTAATAACCCTCGGCGAGCCGAGGTAAGCGCGACTGGCTCGCTTCAATACACTCAAAGGAGCCCGCCGCGGCCACCACCCAGAGTGCCTGGTATTCAACCGCGACGCAGAATGAACACCTCCTGTGGCTGAATACGACCACAGAACACGGCTAACCTATTCGTTTTACGCCCCATACTAAGTCTATACCTGATGTTTAATTCTGTCAACGCCACCTAACCGATTTCTTATTCTCCCCCTTTAGCAAAGGGGGACTAAGGGGGATTTTAAATCCCTCTCAATCTCCCTTTTTCAAAGGGAGAAGCCCCCAATTCCCCACCCCCTTTACTCTCACCCCAAAAACGGTTACAATCTAGGCAGCCAACAAAACAAGGAGGTGAAAGACCGAAATGTTTTGTCCCCAATGCGGTGAGAAAATCCCCGACGATGCCAAATTCTGCCCTAAGTGCGGCGCGGCTCTGACGGCAAAAGTGGAAAGGGCGCGGGCGCCCGCCCCGGCGGCGACAAGAGAGAGGACCAGCGGCATGGCTATCGCCTCGCTCATCCTGGGCATCTTGGGCATATCCATCCTGGCCATCATCTTCGGCGCCATCGGGATAAGCCAGACTAACAAAGACCCCAACGTCAAGGGGCGGGGCCTGGCCGTAGCCGGGCTGGTGCTGGGCATTATCGGTATGGTCGGGGTTGTCTTCTGGATAATAGCCGCCGCCGTCTGGAGCGCCAGTTTCTGGTGGTGGTTTTAGGCCAACATAGATAAATAGTTGTTAAACAAAGTAAAAGAGGGGCAGTGCCCCTCTTTCTTTTTTTCCCCCAAGGATAGATTTCAGAATACTAGCCGCTTCAGTCCTTGACGCCGCGGTCGTGAATATAGTCAACGGCGTCCTGGACGGTGTTTATCTTCTCCGCATCCTCATCCGGTATTTCAACCTTCGCGCCTTCCTGGCTGAACTCCTCCTCCAGGCTCATCACCAGCTCCACCAGGTCCAGAGAATCGGCACCAAGGTCGTCAACGAAATTGGCCGAAGGCACAACTTCCTCTTCATCCACGCCCAGCTG
>DAOUMR010000070.1:0-3058 GCA_034409905.1 Dehalococcoidales bacterium
GCTTCTGCCAGCAGTTTGATGTCGGCCAGCACTCGTTTATCACCGATAAATGTTACTGTCATCTCGGTGTTAACGTCGATTTTGCCCAATGCCAGTAACTGTGCCATTTCATCCGTAATCTCCTGCACTAATGTTCCTTCCCTCTGGACCGGCTGGTCGGACAATTGCAAGGGCTGTTCATACAAAATCAGTTTACTTTGCTCGGCTAACATCAGAACAACATTCCGCACGATAGAATTAATATCGTCATCGCATTCTCCATCCGGCACAAGTTTAAGATGGACAACTTCTTCAGCCAGCCATCGGCGTTTCTGGGAAATCAGATTTGCATCGCGTAACCCAACCGCGTTCTGAACAGAGAATCGGGGAAAGGTGGCACGCTCTTGATGCCCCTGACCTAAGGACTGGCATGGATTATGAATTATTCGGTGTAAGACCACCGTCCGGACGTCACTGGATGTGGGAGAAACAGAAGGCTGAAGAAGCTATTAGGCAAGGAGTTCTGCGTAAAAATTCGGAAACTGGCAGGCCAGAGTATAAGGTAATTACGGAATACCCAATTATGAGTACACTCTGGGATGATATACCAGCATATTCGTTTCAATACGGCTTTGCCACAGAGAAAAGCGAGAAGCTCCTGCGCCGAATATTGCAGATGTCTACGAAAGAAGATGACTTGATTGCTGACTTCTTCTGCGGCTCCGGAACAACATCGGCAGTGGCGGAGAAGCTGGGCAGACGCTGGATTGGCTGCGACCTTTCCAAAGTAGCTATTCAGGTCACCCGGACACGCCTTGTTCAGCAGGATGCATTGCCTTTCCTTATTGAGAACATCGGCAACTACCAGCGGGAGATGATTTATCTTTCCGGTGGGCGTATCAGCGAGATGCAACAGATTATTCTTAAGCTGTATGGGGCCACACCGCGTAAAGACTCGGCCGACCTGGGCACTCGCCACAGTCCTGAGGATGGAGTGTTAGAGCTGGTGTATGTAGGTTATCCCGACCGCCCGGTAAGCGCCCGAAAGGCCGAGGAACTGGCGCGACAGGCTGAAAAGCTCGACGGCACCGGGTACAAGCGCTTGGTTATCCTCGCCTGGGACTATGATTACAACTACTCCTCTGAACTGGAAAACCGGCTAAAGGCGACTAAGCAGCCTCTTAAAACAAAGATAGAAAGCCGCACCATCCCGCCGGACATTTATGACTACCTCAAGAAAGCTAAGGACGAGGAGGAAATTGAGCCACTGAGAGGCAAGATAAAGTTCTATGAAAAGCCATATCTACGCTTGACCAAGCCTCAGGTTCAGCCTGCCACCCAGGGGAAAGCAGAAGTGACTATCGGCATTGAGCGGTATGTTGTCTTCGACCTGCCTGTGGCTGAAAAAGAGCGGGAAAAGCTTCAGGCCCTCATCAAGGACAACTTCGCTGTGCTCATTGATTACTGGGCTGTAGACTGGGACTATGACGGCTACACCTTCAAGAGCCAGTGGCAGGATATGCGGGGTAACGGGCGAAATACCAAAGTTGTATCAACATCAGCTGCTACCAATCTTACCACCGGTAAGGCATATACTATTGCCGTGCGACTGGTGGACATCTTTGGCAATGATGCTGCCGGGACTATCCAAGTCACACTCTAATACAGTTTGGTCTGCCGCGCTAGCGAATCGCGCATATCGCATAATATAGCCATTCGCAGAAGTCGGGCGTTACACAACAATTCTGACTAATGTGCAATCTCGCTAGAGCTAAATAGAAAGATTGATCAGATTGCAACTCAACCTTATATAGTCGCTAACGTCCCACTTTTTTATACAGCTGATGACGTGCAGGTAGTAGAAGACCTCTCCTCTCGTGCGGCCTCAGCCGTTATTTTAGACGAAAATAGTGAGGCAGCGGGGACTATATCTCACAATAAGGTATGGCAGATCCGACAAAGCAAATGGCAGTGTAAAAAATAATATTTACCTTTAGAATAAAACCTTTTTGGAACGCTCGTATCTTAGTCTTAGTTAAGCAACAAGCTTACTTATCCGACCCTCGAATCTGTAACCTACGGATTACAGAAGATATACAAGCCGCAGTTCCGACTCCGCACCGTGCACAGTGTCGAGTACAGTTCGTAGAGTACCTGGAGCGTGACTAGATCACCTTTCCTCGGCTTGCTGCCCTTTACTGGCTTGGGAAGTTTTAATCGCCTTACGAACTCCTTCTTGGAGAGGATGTTGCCCAGGAACAGCCAGGTCTCTCTCCGTGTGTTCGGGTTTTCTACAGCGTCCCGGAATCTTTCCCATGCCTTTTTACCGCTGGATGCCCCGCGTCTGAGGCGCGTAGTGACGCAACCGATCTTCGTCCCTATCCAAGGGCTGTCCCATTTTTTAGCCCGGTCAACCGTAGACCGGGCGAAGTTGTCCAGTTCTCCGAGGTTCTTCACCACCTGCGAACATACCTCTGCCAGCCCGGACGCGGAAAGTTTGGTACCCTTCCGGGGCGGCAGCGCCTTGCAATGGATGAAGACAACGCTTTGCCGGTCGGCCGGCATTGATTGCAGCATGATGAAATCAGCTAGTTCCACGTCCATATCGTCGCAGACGAGCAAATCTATGTTTTTGAAGAACCGGCTAAGCTCCTGTTCGCTCTTGGTGAGAGTAACTCCAGGCCGTCCGGCATGGGCAAGGCGGTCAATGAGCCCGAACAGGTTGTCCCGCATCCATCCGGTGCCTTTCCGTTTTACCCGCGTTCCTTTCTCGGACGTCATCTTTCCGAATATCGCGAACGACTTGATGGTATCCAGAATGGCGTTCTGTTTATCGGTATATTCATCCCCTAGCCCGATATGCGGGTCGTGGAAGGCTCCCCCGGCATAAACAACCCTGCGGTCTGCCGGAATGACCTTGAATGCTTGCTCGTCATTGAGCTGCTTAATGATGTCCTTCACTGACGGGTTGGGAGATTCGTATAACTTGACTAATGCCGGCGCTTCCAGCCGGTATTTTTTCGCTTTTTCATCGTAGCGTATCTTTATCCTGCGGCGTTTCCCATTAGCCTGAACGTGG
>DAOUMR010000071.1:0-1766 GCA_034409905.1 Dehalococcoidales bacterium
CTCCCCACCTAGTTTCCCCCTTTGAAAAAGGGGGATTAAGGGGGATTTCCTTAAAAGGGTGGTGGGTGGGAAAAGATTTAAAATGGGTGTGGGGCAAGACCCCTACAAGAGGATATATAAGGGGCACCACCCTTATAGGGTGGGCAGGGTGGGACAGAACAACGCACGCTAACATAGTGGGGTGGGGAATTGCTTCGTCATTGCACTCCTCGCAATGACGTTTTTCAACCCTGCCTTTTCTCCCACTCTTCGCGGTTTAGCTCCATAAGAATGAAGCTGTAGCCGTCCTTTTTGAGGTGGCCGTAGGGAGTAAAGCCGCACTTGGTAAAACACTTTTGCGCCCGCTTGTTGTTGACCAGCGTCTTTAAGTAGAGGCGGTTGAGCTTGGTCTTGCCGAAGACATATTCAAGCAGGGCAGCCACGGCGTCGGCGCCGTAGCCCTGGTCCCAGTAGTCGCGGTTGCCAATCATAATGCCCAGCTCGGCCTCGCCCTTGTCGCTATCGATGCCGTAGTAGGTGCAGTTGCCGATGTGCTTGCCTTCTCTGGTCTCGATGGCGAACTGGTGCCTGATGGTGGGTGGATAGCGCAGGTCGCTGGTATATTCCGCCAGATACTGGGGAAAGGTGGTGGTGGAGAGGGGGGCGGCATCAAGCTCCGCCAGCTCGGCGTCAATGAGCCAGGCGTAGTCGTCGGCGGCGTCGGCCAGTCTCTTTTCTCGCAGCTTAACCTTGTCGCCAGAAATCATTCTGCTATCAATCCTACATTCGGAAGGACAGGGGGTCTTCACCCGCTCCCAGCTCGGTGAGCGCCTCTTCCGCCGCCTGCTGGATTGCCTGGCGGTTATCGGTGAGGCACCTTTCCAGGCTGTCTTTAGCCTCGGGGCCGCCTATTCTGCCCAATGCCTGGATGGCGGCCAGCTGGACGTCGATATCGGGGTCGGTGGTAAGCTCGCTCAGGTAAGGGGCGGCTTCCTTCTCCCCCAGCTCGCCGCAGGCTTGAGCGGCTTCATAGCGAATCTCGGCGTCGGCGTTGGTCAGCTCCTTGATTAATATGGGCAGCCAGCGCCGGTCGCAGTTCTTGCCCATGGCGAAGATGGCGCTGGTCTTGAGCCTGGGCACGCCGCTACGGTAAGCCCGGGCGATGGCTTTTCCCATCTGGGGGAGGCTCAAGGGGGCGGCGGCTTCCAGGGCGCGGCGCTTGATTTCCAGGGAGCGTTCGTCGTCCTCGATGACGCCGAGCAGGGCGCGGCAGACCTTGCTTTTATGACTGGGGCGCAGCTTTTCTAGCTCGGCGAGCAGGGCGAACTTGCCCAGGGCGGTGGCCGCCGTCGCCTGGACCTTTTCCGGGCTTTCCGGCTCCAACAGCTCGATGAGAGAGTCGATGAGGCCGGTCTCCTCGCTTTCCCACAGGCCCTCGACGGCCTTGCTCTGCACATCGGCGTCTTCGTCCTTGAGGCGTCCCTTGAAGATGTCGTCGAAGTCCAGCTCAAAATTGTCCTCGGCCAGTTCGACGAGCCGATAGATAATCTGCCGCCGCCGTTTCGGCTCGATATTGTGCCACGCCTCCTCGAAGAGCGCCAGCTCCTGCGCGTTGAGGTTGGATAGCTCCGCCAGCTTTGAGCTGAGCAGGGGCTTGGTGCTGTCGCCCAAGGCGGCAATGGTCTCTTCGATGGGCAGCGGCACGCTAGTCCTCCTCCTCTTCTTCGTCTTCGATTTCCTCGCCGAATTCCCAGATGGGGCGGGTGAAGTTGTCGATGTATTCGCCC
>DAOUMR010000072.1:0-3336 GCA_034409905.1 Dehalococcoidales bacterium
CCACCGCCACCATCTCCTCCTTGATGACCTTCGCCATGTGGCCCGTGGTCATATACTGGATGGCGAACACCAGCAGGATTATGCCGCCAGCGATGGCGAAAGCGCCCACCGAGATACCCAGCAAATCCAGAATGAACCGACCTAAGAAAAGGAAGACCAGCCCGACCACCACCGCCGTGATGACGGCTAGGTGAACCAGATGGCGGCGCTGGGGCTTGGCCATGTCTTCACTCATGGAAATGACGTAGGGCAGAGTGCCCAGGGCGTCAATAACGATGAAAAGAGGCACAAAGGTAAAAGCGAAGTCCTGCCAGAAATTGCTCACTATCTATCCCGTCCTTATAGCACTATCTCAGCCGCTTCTGCAGAATAACCTTATCGTCGCCGGGGGCGTAGAAGTCGGTGATGCGGGCGATTGTCTCGTAGGCGTGCTTTTGGTAAAAGCGCCTTGTCCTCTCGTAGCCCGCCTGAGAAGAAGTTTCTATTATTATCAGCCTGCCCCCAGCCTCTTTGATTCTGTCCTCGGCGTAAGCCAGCAAGGCGCTGCCCAAACCCCTCCCCTTCTCCGGTGGCGACACCGCTATCCAGTAGATGTCCCAGGTGCCCTCCGTCAGCGGTGCTAGGCCGTAGCAGATATAGCCGTTAATAGTCGAATCACCACTAACGAGCACGTTATAGCCGGAGCCCTGGGGGTCACGCAGGTAGCTATCGATTACCTCCTCCGCCACCACCACCTCGGCCGGTTTGAACTCAGGCGTACTCTGCAGCAGCGCCATCAGAGACGGCTTGTCTCTTTTCTGCATGGGGCGTATGTTGACCGTCATTCTCCTCATTCTCCAGGGCTAACTTTACAATCCTATCAATAAACTCGGGGTAGCTCAGGCCGGCGGCTTCCGCCTGGCGCGCCGAACCCGCGTCGGGGGAGATATCGGGGTTGGGGTTGACCTCAATAACGTTGAGCCGCCCCGCCTCATCCCGCCGCATATCCACTCTAGCATAGCCGCGGCAGCCGAGCAAGCCGAATACCTTAAGGGTAGTTCGGGCGATATCCTCCCTCTCTTTGTTGCTGATTTCAGCCGGGCAGACCACCTTGGTGCTCTGATAGTAGTCGCTATCGGGTTGCCACTTGGCGGCGTAGGTGAGGATAGGGGGCACTCCTTTGGGTAATGAGTAAGCTATCTCGGAAACGGGCAGCACTTCGCCGCCGAGGACGCTAACGTTGAACTCCTTGCCATCGATAAAATGCTCCACCAGGGCCTGCCCGCCGTAGTAGCGGCTGACCGCGGTCACCTGCTTTTCTAAGGAGGCGAAATCGGTCACCACACTCTTCGCCGAAAGCCCGAGGCTGGCGTCCTCGCGGCGGGGCTTGACGATGCAGGGGTAGTCCAGATGGAAGCTCGACAGCGTCTCCGGCCGCAGCAGCTGGAAATCGGGGGTATTGATGCCAGCGTCCCTTAAGAGCGTCTTGGTCTTAGCCTTATCCAGGGCCAATCTTAATGCCTCGGCGGGACAGCCGGTAAAGGGAATCTTCAGCGCCGACAGAATTTCGGCAATTTCAGCCTCTGTTTCCGGATGGCCAGCAAAGCCCTCAAAGAGGTTGAAGACCAAATCGGCTTCCAGGGCGGTGAGCCTCTGCTGGGCGCGGGGAAGGGGCGGTTCCAGGGGCACCTTGACCACCCCGTAGCCGAGTTTGAGCAGGGCGTCATTTACCGCCTCCATGGACTCAATGACGCCGCTGACGGCGGCTTGCTCGCCCCGTTCGTCATAGCGGCTTTTTGAGGGCTGGTTATAGACAATGGCTACACGGCGACGCACGGCGAGTACCTTTTCAGCGCGGCCTCGAAGACAGCCTGTATCAGCTCCTGGTACGTCCAGCCCATCTTTTGGGCTATAATGACCAAGTCGCTGTATGTCCCCAGCCCCGGCAGGGGGTTTATCTCCAGGAAATAGGGCACGCCATCGGGACCAACCCTGAAGTCGATGCGGGCGAAGTCGCGGCAGCCCAAAACCCCGAAAACCTTGAGGCTGGCCAGAGTAATCCTCTCTCTAACCTCGTCGGCCAGCTGAGGGGGAGACTCGTAGTCAACCAGGTTGAGATAGTCGCGCTTGACCTCAAGTGAATAGACGAAGCGCCCCTCTTTTTTCCGGGGCAGGATGCGCATCATGCCTATCACTTTTGGCGGCGAGTTGCCGACAATACCCACGGTGACCTCGTCACCGCTGATGAACTCTTCAATCATGGCCGGCTGGTGGTAATCGCTGAGGAGACGGCTTAGCTCTTCCTGCAACCGCCCCATATCGTCCACCACCGAGCTCAGGCGGATGCCCTTGCTCGAGCCTTCATAGGCCGGCTTGACGATGGCTGGGAACTGCTGCCAGGCCAAACTCAGCTCTGCCTCGTTATTGACGAGCCGCCAGTTGGGGGTAGCCACCCCCTCGGCGGCCACCAGCTTCTTAGCCCACGGCTTATCCAGGCATACCGTCAGGCAATGGGCGTCCGAGCCAGTATAGGGGATACCCATCTTCTCCAGGACGCTGGGTACCTGGGACTCGCGGCTACGGGAGTTGCCCCGTCCCTCGGCGATATTGAAAACGAAGTCAACCTTCTCCCGCTGGATATTCTCCAGAAACTCCTCGCCCCCACCCAGCATCACCGCCGAGTGTCCGACACTTTCCAGGGCGGCGGCGATAGCCTCCACCGTCTCCCGGGAGTCGTACTCCTCAAGGGCGTCGTCGGTGCTATCCTCAGCCAAGGGCACGGCTGACTTGAGGTCGTAGGTTAAACCTATCCGCATCCCTAGCTCCTTAGTTTCCTGACCGGCACGGGCACCTTGGCCGGGACGACTGCCGGCAAGAGATTGGCTTTAGCCTTGGTGCGGGGGTTATGGCAGTGGTAGATATGGCCGCGGTAGTTCCTCACCAGGAGCTCGTCGCCGGTCTGCCCCAGTATATAGTTGGGCTGCACCGGAATCTTGCCCCCGCCCTGGGGCAGGTCGATAACGAAGGTGGGCACGGCCAACCCTGAGGTATAGCCGCGCATGCCCTCGATTATCTCTAAGCCTACCTCAACCGGGGTGCGCAGGTGCTCCGTCCCCTCCACCTCGTCGCACTGGAAGAGGTAGTAAGGTCGCACCTTAATCTTGAGCAGCCCCTGGCACAGCTTGGACTGTATCTCGACGCTGTCGTTGATGCCGCGCAGCAGCACGCTCTGGTTGTTCACCGGCACGCCGCTCCGCACCAGCTTGTCACAGGCAGCCGCCGCCTCCGGGGTTATCTCGCGGTAGTGGTTAAAGTGCGTGTTAAGCCAGATAGGCCCGTATTTAGACAGCATGTTAC
>DAOUMR010000073.1:0-7112 GCA_034409905.1 Dehalococcoidales bacterium
TTCCTTCCTAAGCTCCTCAACCGTCTTCTGGAATTGCTCCTTTTTCTCCGCCTCGCTTAAGCGGTGCAGCGGCGGCACCCACTCCATGTCCTTCAGGTTTTCGATGAGCATGGGCAGCGAGTCGTAGGGGAAGGATAGCAGGATTAGGCCTTCGGGGAGCACCTTGCGCGCCTTCATGCCAAAGCCCAGCCCGGTGACGGAGTAGTTCAGTTCCCCGCTGAGGAAGGGATAGACGTAGAGCCAGGCGCAGATGAGCACGGGGGTGCTCTTCGTGGTTATCATCTTGCCGCTGGTATAGCAGTAGGCCCTAAGCAATACTTCAGCCTGGGGCGGGGTGGCGGCAATAATCACGATATCCGGCTCGAAGGACAGCTTGTCCAGCGGCGAGAAGGCGACATACCTGACGGTGCCCTTAGCCATCTTGGGTATGTAGTTATAGATGCGGCGGTTGGCGCGGGCTTCCTTATAGATACCGTCCTTGGCGCCGACCTGACCGCTCTCGAAGATGGGGTTGGGCTCTTCCATGCCCAGCACCACGGGGCCCATGCAGGTGAAGTTTTCCCGGTCGGCGTAGAACGGCGGGCTTTTCTGCGCCTCGCCGAGCATCTCGCAGAAAGCTAAGCCTTTATCCAGCTTCCTTAAGCCCTTGGGCCTGTTGAGCAGGAACTTGACGCCTATGGGTGGTATCTCAAAATGGAAATCTTTAAAGATGGAGAAGTCCAGCTTGCTTGCCATATTCATACCTCCTTATCCCGAAGAGGTTTTGGGTTTCAGGTGCTTCGTCAGGCGCCCCTCATCATGCCGGGGAGCCAGAGACTTATCTGGGGGAAAGCGATTATGATTACCAGAAAGACAAAGAGGGCAATGAGGAAGGGCCAGACTCCCCTGATGAGCCTGCCCACCGAGACATCAAAGACAGTCCTCATTAGAAATAGTTCCAGTCCCATCGGCGGCGTAATCATACCTATTTCCATGTTGACTACATACAAAACGCCGAACCATATCGGGTTGAAGCCCAGTTCTACGATTACGGGAACAAGGAGGGGCACGGTGAGCAGCATAATGGTTATGCCGTCGATAAAGCAGCCCAGAATGAGGAGCAGAATATTTATGGCGATAATCACCAGCCAGGGGGATAGGCCGGCGGAGGTAACGAATTCGGTGATATTCTTGGCCACGCCGGAGCTGCCGATGACGTAGGAGAAGAGCCAGGCGCCGACCATCATAAACAGAATCATGCCGTTTATTATCGCCGTCTCGGTTAGGGCACGTTTTAGACTCTGCCAGCGCATACCGAAGAAGGCGAAAGCAATAATAAAGACAACGACGCAGCCGACGCCAGCCGCCTCGGTGGGGGTGGCGATGCCGAAATAGATGGAGCCCAGAATGGAAAGCATCACCACCACTATGGGCCAGACTCTTTTCAGCGAGGAGAACCGTTGCCCCCAGCTAACGCCGCCTACCGGCGGACCAATCGAAGGCTTGCGCCAGCAGAGTAATATGGCTGTTGCCGAAAGCATAATGGCTAAGATGATGCCCGGAACTATGCCAGCCATGAAGAGATGCCCTATGGAAGTCTCGGCCAGGACGCCGTAAATGATAAAACCGGCACTGGGTGGGATTAGGGGGCCGAGCACTCCCCCGCAGCACATCGCACCCAGAGCTATGTCCCGGTCATAGCCGTATCGCTTAAATTCGGGGTCAGCTACTTTGCCTACGGCCAGGAGAGCTGCGGAACTAGTACCCACGGCAGCGGCCATAGCTGCTTCACCGAAGATGCTGGTAACAATCAAGCCGCCGGGGACGCGGGAGAGCCAGCTCCGGGCGGCAACATAGATGTCTTCGCCAATTTTAGTTTCGGCGATGAGGCAGGCGATAAGAACGAAGAGGGGCAGCGGCGTCCAGTTTAGATTGAAAAGAGTACTGAATGTGGTCCAGCCTAGTTTTTCCAGGCTGGGGCCGCCGAAGGCGAAGAAGGCGACAGCCATCGCCATAAATCCCAGGGAGTACACGACCGGCGTCCCCAGCAGCATCAAAAACAGCATGCCGCAGACACATACCACGGCGGCTGTAGTAAACTCCATAGCTACCTCATTTCATGCCGATACCGGGTCAGGGAGAGCTAGGGGTGGTGGGTGGCTCTCCCCTCTTCTTCTGGGCGATGTTTTTCACTAGAATAAAGCCGTGACAAACTTTGCTTATAAGAACGAGGCAAAGCAGGGTATAACCAAAGGGTATAATGAATTTAATGGGGGCCAACGGCAATGCCCACGGCGATGAAGTGACCTGGCCAATTTCAAGTGCGTAGAGCGCATTCTCCACACTCTTCCAGCTAAGTACGGAGCAGAAAATAAGCGCCAGGAGCGGGCCAATAAACTCCAAGACGATAACCTTCATGGCTGGGGGAAAGCGGCTGGAAACCAGGTCGTTCCTGACATTCCGGTCCAGCCACTCCACGCCGGCTACGGCTAAAACACCGCTCCAGAGGAGACATACGGTGCTAAGCTCATAAGAGTAGGGCTCTGGGCTGCCAAACGCATATCGCCTTAGCACCCCATAGGTAGCCAGAAACGCCATCAGCAGTACCAGAATCCCGGTTACCAGCATGAGGGATTGACTGATACGGCCAATCCAGTGATCCAGCTTCCGTATCACTCTCATCAACAATTTATATTGCTCTCCGAATTGGCGCTTTTAATTATCAGTTAGGCCGCGGCCACATTAGAGCCGTGGGCATGCCGTTTAATTCCCGAGTTTAGCGAGGATACTCGGCGTTGGCCTCGTCGGCAATATCCAGTATTTCATCGCCGAAGTCACCGAATATAGCCAGTTGCTCATCAATGTATGACTGGCAGGCATCCTTCCAGCGGTCTATCTCAGCCTGGGTAATGTAATGGATTTCCACTCCGGCAGCCTCCAACACCGCGAAGTCATTTGTCCATTCCGACTTACACAGGTCATCGATGGCATCCGACGCAATCTGTGCTTCCTCGAGCAGTATGTCCTGGACATCCCCTGGCAGGCTGTTCCACACGTCGAGGTTGATAGAGAATCCGTGTAAGGCAGCGACCATATAGGCTGCCGACATGTCAGAAGCAACTTCGCTCAGGAGGAATATGTTCATGGCGGCCGGTGCTGTTATTACCCCATCTACCGTTCCCTTCTCCAGTAGCGAGTAGGATTCGGTGTAGGACTGACCGGTCACGGGAGCACCGCCCAGCGCCTCTATCACGGCGGCAGTTGTGGGCGAGATTGCCTGGACCATCATCCCGTCCCAGTCTTCCAGCGTGAGAACCGGCTCGGTGGAGATGAGTTCCACGGCGGTGTAGTTATGGAGGCACAGCAGCTTCTGGTTGAATTGATCTTCCAGTAGTTCGCCGTATAGCTCCTCTAAACGCTCGCAGGCATAGATTTCGGCATCAATGTTGTTGAACAAGAAGGGCAATTCATTGGCGCCTAACTTCGGTTCATCGGCAGAGTTGGCGCTGGGGGTGATGGCGGCCATATCGGCGGCGCCGGTCCTTACCCCGTCAAGCAGTTCCGGGAATGAAAGCATTTGTTCGGCGGGATAATAGGCAATGGTGTAGTCGGGGCCGCAGCGGGCGTTAAAGGCATCGACGAACGCCTGTTCCGGCTCAGCGTACTGGAACAGGGCGGCGCTGGCCATCTTTAAGACTACAGGCTCTGCGGGGCCCTCTTCCTCACAAGCGGTGAAAAGACCGGCCGACATCACGATGAGCACTAGGGCAACGAGCAAAATAAGTGTTTTTTTCATGGTTGAGTTTTTACCTCCTTGTTGAATTCCGAGTAACTGTTTTTTAAGTGTCATCTTGTCTTAGTCAACCACCCCCTTTGACTGGAGAAATTCCCAGCAATGTTTATATTCGGGCATACGGTCCCCATAGGGGAATGCCGTGGCTGTTCGTCTTGAGGGCATAACTGATAGGCTAATAAGGGCTCTTGTCGGTGGGAAGGGTTTTGAAAAGGTTTGGAAAGTCCGGGTGTCGGAGGTATCGATGGCTTGGCGAAAACCAGAGGATAAGTCACTTGACTAATACCTCGTTGGTTGGGGAACTGAGAACTTTGACGGTGCTGAATAAAGGTTGGCCTGTAGCCGAGGCTGGGTGGTGGCGAGGGGAGTGTATTCCATTGTTAAGCACATAGCAATTATACCATACCGTGTCAACATCCAATCAGGAGAAATGGTTGGAAAGTGAGCCGTGGAGGACACTGACCTCCGACCGGCTAATAATTATAGTTTGGAGCGAACCTAGATAGTTACGCCTTCTCTAATTCCGGCTTCTCTTTCTTGACGAAGTGGACCGATGCGTAGCGGCACAGCCTCTGGTTGGTTGGCAATTTCTTGAGTTTGTCCACTTCTTCTTCGCCGATGACCGCTATTGTGCCGAACCTGTCTTGTATGTCCTGGGCAAAGGCGCAATGACTGCACTCATAGTTGCGGTCGCAAAGTCGATAGGAAACGGCACCGAGTTCAAGCCACTGATGCTCCTTACCCGTTTTTCCCTTGACTTCCCCCAGCGCCGCTCCGATGAGCTTTTCCAAATCGCTAATCTTAAAAGGCTTCACCAGATAATCAACGAGCCCCAGCTGGCGCGCTTTATCCAGCGTTTCTTTTGAAGGGTAGGCAGTAATGATTACCCCTTTGGTCTCTGGTTTAAGCTCTTTGGCTTGCTCAAAAACCTGTAGGCCATCGATACCGGGCAGCCTCAGGTCAAGAACAATAACGCCGAACTCTTCTTGCTTGATCCTTTTTAGGGCATCCTCCCCGCTATCAACACACTCAACATCGTAGCCATCCTCTACTAGCCAGTCCCTTAGACTGTCTCTGACTATTGTCTCATCCTCTACCAGTAAGACCTTCTGTTTCTTGGCCGTCATTGGTACCTCCTTCTTTCTGATGAACCGGTAGGTAAACGGTAAAGGTGGTCCCCTTTCCCTCTATGCTCTGAACATCTATTTTACCACGATGGCGCTGGATAATTCCATAGGATATAGCCAGACCCAGGCCTACTCCCTTCACTTCTTTCTTGGTGGAGAAGAAGGGAGTGAACAGCTTGCGCATGTTCTCAGGAGAAATGCCATAGCCCGTGTCCTTAACCTCCAGCTTTAACTGGTCCTTTTCCAGCGAGGTGCGCAGGGTCAGTTTGCCTCCCTGGGGCATTGCCTGGATAGCATTGAGCACAAGGTTAGTGCAGACCTGCTGGAGCTGGTTGGGGTCGGCAGTGAGTTTGGGCAGGGAGGAGTCAAGCTCCTTTATCACCTCGACCTTGGCTAGTTTGGCGGAATGGGCCGTCAGCTCCAGGACGCGATTAACAATATCGTTAAGGTCTGTTTCCACCAGTACTGGAGCCGACTGCCGGGCAAAGTCCAGCAGGTTCCGTACCAGTCCGGTGCTGCGGGTGAGCTCCGATTCCATTTTCGCTAGATAGTCGAGAGCGGACTCCTTGGAGAATTTGTCGCTGTTAATTCTTTTAGTCAGCAGCTGGGTATAGGTGAGGACGCCCGAAAGAGGATTGTTGACCTCATGGGCGATAGACGCCGCCAGCTGACCCAGTGAGGACAGTTTTTCAGATTGTATCAGCTGTTCCTGGCTGTCCTTCAGCTGTTGCGTGTATTCGTTAAGCTTCTGGTAGGCGGCTTTCAGTTCGGCATTGGTCTTCCTTTCCCTCTCGAAGCGGTTTAGCTCGGCGGCTATGAAGAGACCGATGAGGGCGGCAAAGACGACAAAGACCAGCGCTCTAAGCAGGGGGTTGGGGTAGGTCGAGAATGCTAAGGCCCGGGGCAGCACCGCCACCAGGAAGATAAGCGAGGTGATAAGGCTGCCCCGAACTCTAAAAGCCAAGGTGGCGTAGACTATGGGGATGAGGAACAGGGCTCTATTCACGTCGTGAACGCCAGTAAAAAAGCTGCTGCTGAAAAAGGGCAGGCTGGTCAGGGGGGTCTGGTCTACATAGTACTGGAATATACACAATACCACTATGGCGGCAATTATTAACAGATGACGGTTTAGCCAGCCCTTGGTAGTATCTACTTTCCATTCTGCCGCCCTGGCTACTATTTTATCTTCCCAGTATTGCTGGAGGCTCTTAAAAGTAGACTTGGTTGTCATCCCACTGCTCCCAGGTTATATAGTGCCGGGTCAGGACTGAGATAATTCCTCAACGTGCTTCTGGGCAATCGTGATAAGCGGCGAAGAGCTGTCGGTGAGAGCGATGAACTTTTCAAAATCGCTTAAGGCTTCGGTTTTCCTGCCCAGATTTCGATAGGCCATAGCTCTTGTCAGGTAGGCAAGAGGCAGGGACGGCTCTATTTTGATGGCCTGATTACAATCAACAATGACCAGGTTATGTTGCCCCTTCATGCTATAGGCGCTGGCTCTATTGATGTAGGCAATATACAGTTGCGGGTCGAGTTGGATGGCCTTGGTGCATTCCGAGATGGCCAGGTCGTATTGGCTTTCGTTTAGGTAGCTATTGGCTCTATTAACATGTGTCTGAGCTGAATCGTTCTCAGTCGGCATGACCTGGTTAATCCTTTTAGAGAATGAGCCGCGGAGGACTCGAACCTCCAACCGGCTGATTAAGAGTCAGCTGCTCTGCCAGTTGAGCTAGCGGCCCAGGCTTATTCGCCTACTATTTTAGGGTTTACGGAGGCTTTTGGCAAGTGCGGGCTTTTAGTAATAGAAGAGCCGTCTGGGACAAAACCCAGACGGCTCTAGCCTAACGTTTTTCGGTCGTTAGCTACTTACTCTTACTAGGCTTCCTTCTGAAGCGTAGCGCCATCACGCCGAGCAGGATAACAACGGCGGCGATGATGAGGTAAATCCACCAGATGCTGGATTTCTCCACGGTGAAGCTGCCGTTGAGGCCAGCGGCGCTGGCATCGTAGGTGCCGGCTTCGGAGGCGCTGACGGCGAAGCTAACCGCTTGTCCTTGTCCGCCATCGAGCGTTACTATCTTGCTGTCTACCTTCGAGCCGTTTATCGCAAGCTCGACGGTATAGGTGCCGCTCTGCTCGCCGTCGTTAGCCACGTTGAGGCTGATGGTCACGGCCTCTCCCGTATTGACCTCGGGAGGCGTAATGCTCAGGCC
>DAOUMR010000074.1:0-2279 GCA_034409905.1 Dehalococcoidales bacterium
GAGATAGGGCGGGTGTCCCTCTCATCGGATGCCCCGGTGGAGTTCAATACGGGATGTGCTGTCTTTGCAGAGTCGGAGGCCATATCCCGCATCTCCGAAGGGGCCGCTAAAGAAGATCTGCTTGCGGGGGTTTTTCGGGCCCTTGCCGCCCAAGCGCATAGCCTCGCAGAGAGGCTTGGAATAGAGAAAGACTATGCCGTCACCGGCGGAGGGGCAAGAAATGTGGGTCTTGTAGAAGCGATGAAGGAAATTAAAGGGCGGTGGGTGGGAAAAGATATAAAACGGGGAAGGGTGGGAAAAACAGCCTGGGGTGGGGAATAGATAAAGTGGGGATGCGTGGTCCCCCTTCCTTTTCTCCATAAATGTCTTGACGGCGGGTTGAGGGTTGGTTAATATGGTGGGGGGGGAAAAGCATGCCCTATTCCACAGTTATTTATACTGCCAAAGACCACGTCGCCTCTATAACCCTGAACCGACCCGAAGCCGCTAACCGCGTCAACCTCACGCTGGCTCAGGAGCTGGAAGACGCCTGCCAAAAAGCCAACCGGGACGACAATGTTTATGTCGTTGTCCTTACTGGGGCGGGTAAGGCTTTCTGCAAAGGCGCTGATGGGCAGGCGGTCTATGGCGTCGCTTCTGCCGTCGCCGACATCGAAAAGCCGGTTATCGCTGCCATCAACGGCGACGCACTGGGGCAGGGCTTAGAAATAGCCTTAGCCTGCGATATACGCTTGGCTGCCGATAGCGCCAAATTCGGCTTCCCCGAGCTGGCTGGAGGTTCTATCCCCGCCGACGGGGGCACCCAGAGACTGGCGCGGCTGTTGGGGAGGGGCAAAGCCCTGGAATTAATACTCACCGCCGAGACTATAACCGCCGCCGAGGCGCTTGAAATCGGGCTGGTGGATAGGGTGGTGGGGGGCGCCAAACTGGCGGGTGAAACCAGGGCTCTAGCTAATACCATAGCCAGAAAGGGGCCGATTGCGCTGCGGTTTATCAAGGAGGCGGTAAACAAGGGGCTGGAAATGACCTTAGAGCAGGGGCTGCGCCTGGAGGGCGACCTCTATTTTTTGCTCCACACCACCGCCGATAGAACCGAGGGTATAACCGCCTTCTTAAAGAAAAGACCGCCGAAGTTCAAAAACAAATGAGCGATTTCGAGACCATAATCTACGAAAAGAAAAACAGACTGGCTTATATTACCCTCAACCGACCCGAAGCCTTAAACGTCTATAACATCAAGATGAGAGACGAGCTCTACCAGGTGCTAGGCGCCATCAGGGACGACGCCGATATCAAAGTGGCCGTTTTCCGGGGTGCCGGGGACAGGGCTTTTTGCGCCGGTGCCGACCTCTCTGAGTTCCTTACCGCCCCCTCCCCCATCATCGCCCGCCGGGCGCGCTGGGAGAGGGATGTCTGGGGGCTTTTTTTGAGCATCAATAAGCCAATGATTGCCGCCCTGCACGGCTTTGTCCTGGGGTCGGGGGTGGAGATAGCCCTCTGCTGCGACATACGCTTAGCCGCCGAAGACGTCCAGCTCGGGCTGCCCGAGCCGGGGCTGGGCATAATACCCGCGGCGGGAGGCAGCCAGACGCTGCCCAGGATAATCGGCGGGGCTAAAGCGCTGGAGATACTGCTTTCGGGGCGGTGGGTCAGAGCCGAGGAGGCGCGGCGCTTAAAACTGGTAAGCCGCGTGCTGCCCAAAAAAGAATTACTCCCTGCCGCCGAAAGGCTGGCGGAAAAAATCGCTGGCTTTAATCCGCTGGCGGTAGCTTACGCCAAGCAGGCGGTAACGCGCGGGCTCGACCTGAGCCTGAGTCAGGGGATAGAGCTCGAAGCCCGGCTGGCGGGCTCTTTAGTCTAGAGGCGAATGTCATGGAACAAAATCTGGAGGCGCTTGCCCAAGAGGCGGCGGAGCTTATTGCCGCCGCCAAAAAGCTGGTGGTCTTTACCGGTGCCGGCATCAGCACCGAGTCGGGGATTCCCGATTTCCGCAGCCCCGGGGGTATCTGGAGCCGCTTCGACCCCGACGATTTTACCTATCAGAAGTTCACCACCGACCCCGAAGCCAGAAGAAAGCAGTGGCGGATGCTGGGGGAGGGGCACCTGACCACCAACGCCCAGCCCAACCTTGCCCACTACGCCATCGCCGAGCTGAATGATTTGGGTAGGCTGGACTGCGTTATCACCCAGAACGTGGACAACCTGCACCACAAGGCGGGGGTGCCCGCGGGAAAGGTCTTCGAGCTGCACGGCAACGTGCAGTGGGCGGTCTGCTTAAG
>DAOUMR010000075.1:0-5940 GCA_034409905.1 Dehalococcoidales bacterium
TGACGTGGCGAACCGAATGGTTTATCTTTTAACCACTAGAAGTATAACCCTTCCGATAAAGAGCCATGGAATCTGTAAACCAGGATTCGCGTCCTCAGGTGATATGGGGTGAGGAAACTCTGACCACCATGAGCCAAATCTTGGCTACTGCCTCCGGATTAGACGAATTACTGCCCCCCTTAATCAGACAGGTGGTGGAAACCACGTCCCCCGCTGATGCCGGCACCATCTATCTCTACGACAAAATGCGGCAGCAACTCGTGGCTGAGGCTTCCTATGGTTACCTGCAAAATGACGTCAAGTTCAGCCTGAGCCCCAAGGAAGGCGCCGCCGGCCAGTGTTATGCCCAACGCAAACCCCTGCTCTTCCCTACAGCCGAGTCGGTGGCAGAGCAGATGGCAACCCTGAAACCGGTCAATTTGGGCTGTTATAACAAGATGAGGCGGAAACTGCCACCGACCTTAAGCCTGATAGCCACTCCCCTGGTGCTCGGAGGGAACATCTTCGGCGTTATTTCTCTGGAGCATTATAAGCCACACCGGCCTTTTAACGAAGCCGACCTTCTACAGTTTGAGGCAGTGGGCGGCTCGATTTCCCTGCTCATTGATAACCTGCAATCGCGTTTGGAGTTGAAGAATACTAAGCGTTCTTACCGGGAACTCCTGGGTAAATTCCTCGCCAGGAGCGAGGAGGAGCATAAGAAGATTGCCCGTGAGATACACGATGACTTGAACCAGCTTCTGCTCTCGGTAAAACTTAATTTGGAAGGAACGGAGAGCGTCCTGCCATCGGACTTAGTCCGGGCGCGGGAGAGACTGGCGGTAAGCCGGGCGCATATTGACCAGGCACTTGATGGCCTGCGCGAACTATCACTCAACTTGCGCCCGCCAGCGCTGGACGAACTGGGATTACCTCAGGCGCTGGACTGGCACATTCGCCGGGTATCCAAAGAGTCCTCACTACCGGTAACCCTGGAAGTAACCGGCTTAAGTCAGAGGCGGCCGGCCCCCGTTGCTGAGATAGAGCTCTTCAGGATAGCCCAGGAGGCCCTGTCCAACGTCATCAAGCACGCTAAAGCCAGTTCGGCTAAGGTCAAGCTGAACTTCGGCAAGTTGCGGCTGGTACTCCTGGTGGAGGACAACGGTACGGGCTTTGATACCAGCACTGCCTTGAGCCTGTCCGGCGACAAACAAAGCCTGGGGCTTCTCGGCATGAGAGAAAGGGCGGAATTGTGTGGGGGGACGCTGAAGATAAATTCGACACCGGGGGGTGGCACCCGGATAAAGGTCGAGATACCGGTAAAGTCTTATGACTGGGGAGTATATTAATGAACAAGATTTCGGTACTCCTCGTTGATGACCATACCCTGTTTCGCGAGAGCCTGCGCAGCCTTCTCCGGGACGTTGGGTGCATAGAGGTGGTGGGGGAGGCGGGCGACGGTGTCGAGGCGGTGACCAAAACCATGCAGCTTAAACCAGACGTTGTGCTCATGGATGTGGCCATGCCCAATGTGGATGGTCTGGAGGCGACACGGCGGATAAAAAGGCAGAATCCTTCCGCCAAAATCCTGATTCTCACCATGTACGACACAGAGCAGTATATTTTTGAAATGATACGCGCCGGAGCTTCGGGCTACATTCTGAAAAGGGCTCCGGCCAGTGAACTGGTCTCGGCAATTCAGACCGTATCTCAGGGTGACGCCTTCCTCTACCCCTGCGTCGCCAAGAAGGTACTTAACGGTTTCCTGGAACAGCTCAAGGTGGGGGCGGACAAGGAAGACCACGCGCGCTTAACCGACCGAGAGCGCCAGATTCTCTGCCTCATTGCCGAAGGCAAAGCCAACCAGGAGATTGCCGACCTTTTGGGTATTAGCATTCGCACCGTTAAGACTCACCGCCTCAACCTGATGGAGAAGCTCAATGTCCACGACCGCGCCCAGCTGGTACGCTATGCCATCCGCGAGGGACTAATCGTCCCTTAAGCCCCCTCATACTATTGGCCGCTAAGGTCTCGGTAGGACAAAAATCAGCCCGCTGCCCGATGGCATATGCCGGGGAAAACTGCTACCCTACGTTGTGGAAACTAACCGTAAGATTAGCTGTCTTTTAATGCCGATTTTTAAATAAACGCTCTTTATATAACCTAAAAAGGAGAGGGGGTGATAGGTTAGGTGAGACTTTATGGTGCCCAGACTAACTAAGGAGGTGAAATACGTGAGAAGGAAACTAATCATTGGTTTGCTGGTACTAGCCCTGCTAGCCGTGCCTGTTTTCGCTATCGCCTGTGAAGAAGAGCCGACGGAACCAACGGAGCCGACGGAACCGACAGAGCCGACGGAGCCAACGGAGCCGGTGGAGCCTTTAGAGGTAGTGTACCAGGCGGTACACCCCCGTCCTCAGGCCTTAACAGCAAATGTAATACTACCCTACCTGACGGGTCTTGAGGAGGACAGCAATGGCGCGATTCATGTTACCTATTATGATGCCGGCGGCGTAGTCCCGCTACCAGGGACTATGGACGCTATCGCTACCAACGTTCTCCAGATGGGGACTACCTATCCCGCTATTGAACCGGGTAGATACCCGTTAGCCGACGTTACCTGTCTGCCTTTCACCGTTCCCAGCGCCACTATCGCTAGCCTGGTTCTCTGGCATCTCTACGAAACATTCCCTGAGTGGCAGGCGGAATACCCCGATGAGGTGGTAGTGCTCACCATGTTCTCCAGCGCTCTCAACCAGATCCATACTACCTTCCCGGTTACATCATTAGCTGATTTGGAAGGCAAGAAGATAATCGGTCTGGCTTCCACCTCCCTGGAGGTGATATCACTGTTAGACGCCGTTCCCCTCTCTTTGTTAATCCAGGATGCCTACGATGCCATAGATAAGGGAGAGGCTGACGGTATTATCTGCCCTCTCGCCCCGGTGGTATCCCTGAAAATCTCCGAGATTTGCCCATACACCACCATTATAAACCTGTCCTGCGACCCCTTCACCATCTCGATGAACCGCGATGCCTTTGAGAGCCTGCCCTCAGACGTGCAGCAGATGATTCTTGACGAGAGCGAGGCCAAACTATCCCGAGCGGCTGGTTACGAACTAGACGTGGGCTCTGAGAATGATGCTCAGGCGATGAGCGATCTGGGCAACACGTTCTCCGTCCTTTCCGCAGCCGAGATGGCCGATTTTGTGGAGCTCGTCAGTCCCTTGGTGGACCAGTGGCTGGCTGATATGGCTGACCTGGGCAAACCCGGCCAAGAGGTCCTTGATGAGGTGCTGAGCTATGCTGCGGCACTCGAAGCCCAGGGCGAACATATTCCGGTGTACCCGATAGACTAACACCGTCTTTGTTTCGAGGTTGAAGCGAGGATGGGCTGGTCAAAACCGCTCATCCTCGCCTCGAAGTCGTTGCTTGAATTGGTTAGGTGCGGGTTTCCCGAGAGACCTATAAAATAAATCTTAAAATCAGGACTTAATTTAGCTAAAATAGCTAGATAGTTTGCTGGAATACCTTTGATGCCCATGGGCGTAAGGGGGTAGCGTTATGTGGCTAACGGCAACCAGCCATCGTATGCACAAAGTATTTGACCCCGTAGTTACGTGGGTTTGCAACTTCGGGATGTATGCCTTGGTGGTAATGGTGTTGACGGTGGTGGCTGATGTTCTCATGCGGGCCTTGAAAATTGGTATACCCGGCCTTAATGAGCTAGAAGTCTTCATGCTCATTGCCGTTACCTTTTTGTCCATAGCCTATGTCGGCATCAAGAAGGGCCACCTCTCCATTGAGCTTTTCGTCTCCAAACTTTCCCAGCGGCATCAGGCAATAGTCAAAACCATCAATGACCTTTTTGGTCTTTTCATTATGGTTATTATTGCCTGGCAGAGCGTCGTCTACGCTCTGCATAAGCTGCCGGTATCCACGCAGGTATTAAATATACCGCTCTCCCCGGCTATCTTTCTCATTACCCTCGGCTCTGGCTTGCTGAGCCTGGTGATAATAGCCGACATCTTTGAAGACCTGGGGGAGGTGGTAGCCAGTTATCGCAGTTCCGGGGTGGTAAAGAAAATTCTGGTGGGGCTCGTAATTATCGCCGTGCCACTGGTGGTGCTTACCATCCCCATCTGGTTGGAATGGTTGCCGGTGACAATCACTCCCCTCACCGTCGGCTACCTGGGCATAGTCTTAATGCTGCTGCTAATGTTCTCGGGGCTGATAATTGCCTATGCTATGGCTATCGTCGGCTTTCTCGGCGTCCAGTTTTTAAGCTCCTGGCCGACCGCCCTGAGCGTTAGCGGGCTGATTCCTTATCACTATACAGCCAATCACTGGAATATTGCTCTCCCTTTGTTTGTCCTCATGGGGTGCCTCTGTGCCACGCCAAGGGGGATAGGCACCAGACTCTTCAGTGCTGTGGATAAATGGATTGGGCAAGTGCCTGGAGGACTGGCTATGGCTACCGTCGGCGCCTGTGCTGCTTTTGGCGCCGTTTGTGGCGAGACCCTGGCTACCATCGCCACTATAGGTAGGGTGGCTCTGCCGCAGATGAAAAAGTATGAATATGACGGCGCTCTGAGGAGCGGCTGTGTGGCGGCTGGGGGCACTCTGGGTATTTTGATTCCCCCCAGCATTGTCTTTATCATTTACGCCGTTATCGCCGAGGAGTCAATAGGCAAGCTTTTCATTGCCGGGATAATTCCCGGAGCTTTAGCTGCCACTTTGATGATGGTGGTAATCTATATTCAGGCGAAGCGGAACCCCGCCCTGGCTTCCGGTCACGCTCCGGCAACCTTCAAAGAGAAGCTCGGTTCGCTGACAGGCACCTTTGAGATGCTTATTTTGTTCCTTCTCGTCATCGGCGGCATTTATGGAGGCTTGTTTTCCCCCATAGAGGGCGGTGCCATTGGCGCCGCTGGGGCTCTTGTTATCGGCCTGGCGAGAAGATTTATCAGCAGCCGACGAGAGATTGGCGATGCCCTCCTCGAGGGGGCCAAAATCACCGGTATGCTGCTAATTATTTTTGTCGGCGTCGGCATTTTGGGGAGTTTTCTAGGCCAGTCCCACCTCCCCGCCGAGCTGGGCAGTTTTGTAGCTGACCTCGGCGTATCCCGCTGGCTTATCTTCCTTGGCATCGCCTTTATGTATTTAATTCTCGGTTGTGTTATGAACATCATTCCGGCTATCATGCTCTCCTTACCAGTTATTATGCCGACGGTTAAAGCCCTGGGCTTTGACCCCGTCTGGTTTGGCGTGGTAATAGTAATACTGGTGATGATGGGGCAAATCACTCCGCCGGTAGGGGTCGCTTGCTTTGTTACTCGCTCTATAGACCCGGAAGTGCCATTATCGACCATATTTAAGGGTATATTGCCCCTCTTCGCATGTCTGATGTTGGTGGTTATACTCCTCGCCATTTTCCCTCAAATAGCCTTGTTCCTGCCCAATCTTATGCGGGGAGGTTAACCAAACCCGAGCCATATTTATTGCTTTTATACTAATATAGGAGTGAGTTATAGGGAAGGAAAGGAGCTAAAATGCATACGCTACCTTCGAAGTTAGCCAATTTTCATGTGTCATCCAAGGCACACCAAGGCTATACCCTGTTCGCTCCACTTTCGGGTGGTGGAATATGGCTGGTGGATATGCAGGGTCGCTTTGTTCACCACTGGAAAGTGGATCACCCGCCGGCGGCTCACGGTGTGCTTTTGCCTAACGGCAATCTGCTCTACGCGGGTAAGCCCCTTGACGCCCCGCTTGAGTTCGGCGGCGTCGGCGGCGAACTGCTGGAGCTGGATTGGGATGGTAACGTGCTCTGGAAATACGAAGACCCCTATATGCATCATGACTTCCATCGCCTACCTAACGGCAATACCATGGTCTTAAGATGGGTAAAAACGCCCGATGGTATTGCCGCCAGGGTTAAGGGGGGTGTGGCGGGGACGG
>DAOUMR010000076.1:0-15367 GCA_034409905.1 Dehalococcoidales bacterium
CCATCCTTACCGACAGCGGCGGCTACCAGGTCTTCAGTCTTTCACCATTGCGCCGGGTAAGCGACGACGGGGTGACCTTTCGCTCCCACATCGACGGCAGCCGGCACCATATCACCCCGGAGTTGGCCATTGAATACCAGGAAAAGCTGGGCGCCGATATTATTATGGCTCTGGACGAGTGCCCGGCGCACGACGATAGCCCTTCTAAGGTGAAGAGAGCCACGGAAAGGACAAATCAGTGGGCGGAGAGGTGCCTCAAGGCTAAAAAGCGCCCCGACCAGGCGCTCTATGCCATCGTGCAGGGGGGAATGTCCGCCGAACTCAGAAAGGAATCGGCAAACTACCTCGCCTCTTTAGACTTCCCCGGCTATGCCATCGGCGGCTTGAGCGTCGGCGAGCCAAAACAAACTACATTGGCTATGATTGAGGAAACAGTGCGCTTTCTCCCCGAAGACAAGCCGAGATACCTGATGGGGGTCGGCTCTCCGGAGGACATCGTCGAGGGGGTGGCCCGGGGGGTGGATATCTTCGATAGCGCTTTGCCCACGCGCGTCGCCCGCAACGGCGCCCTCTTTAGCTGGGAGGGGAGAAAGAATATCACTAATGCCGTCTATAAAGATATGGAGAAGCCCATCGTCGCCGACTGCGATTGCTACACCTGCCGCAACTTCTCCGCTGCCTACCTCCACCACCTCTTTAGCTGCGGCGAGCTTTTAGCCTACCGCTTAGCCACCATTCATAACCTGAGCTTTATTGCCCAGCTAATGTATAAAATAAGAGGCGCCATCCAGGATGGCACCTTCTCATCGTTTAAGGAGCAATTCTTAGCCAGCTATCAGCCCGCTGATGAGCCGACCAGGCTGGCTCAGAAGCAGAAGTGGCTTAAATGGCGTAACCTGAGTCAATAACTTTAGGCTCTCTATTCCCCCGCAGCCACCGTGTCAACCCTCACCCCCTTGGAGATAGCCCAGGCGATGCCGGCTTCAATATCCTTATCCGCGCCCTCAAGCTCCAGCTCTATCCAGCCTTTGCTCTCGGTGGCGTCGGCGCGGTGGATATTGGTGGTCAGGTTAAACTGCTGGCCGAGGGTATAGATAATCGGCTCCGAGCTTATCTCCGGGTGATAGGTAAGCATTACCCGCCGTTTAGCCATTGTTACCCCCTTCTATCAGTATTCCTTGCATGCTATTCTCTATTAGCAGGCACTGCCACAGGCGCAGACTATAATACTTATTTCGCTGCTGGCTTCACCGCCCCGCCCGTCGCTCACGGTGATGGTGATGACGAAGGTCCCGTAATCACCGGGCGCTATCCAGGTGACCTTAGCGTCTTCCCCATCGATGGTGCCTCTTTCCGCCTCCCAGGTGTAGGTCAGTTCGTCTCCGTCCGGGTCGGAAGCCACGCAGGTGATGATGGCGCTATGGCTCGGTTTTACCCTGGGGCAATCAGTAGTCAGGCCCTCAATAACCGGGGGGTTGTTGGGAGTGAGCACGGTTATGGTTAGCTGGCCGGTGGCGATACCATCCCGGCCGTCGCCTACCTCGACATCGATGGTATATGTCCCCGGGGCGTCAGGCGCCGTCCAGCTGACGGTCGCTCCTGTCCCGGAGATGGTGCCGCCGTCCGCCGACCAGGTGTAGCTCAGCTCGTCCTCATCGGGGTCGGTGGCGTCGCACTCGAGCTGGGCAGTTGCCCCCGGATTTATCTCACCCTGGGTAGTCAGGCTCAGGCTGGAGATAACGGGCAGCTGGTTAGCCGCACAGCCGCCGCTGATAAGCAGGGCGGTAATGGCAACCAGGATTAAGCCGACCAGCCACTTCGATTTAAACGAAACGGGTTTTATCATTTAGTCCTCTCTCCTTTTCGTTTTCTAAACCATGATTGAAAGCTTAAGAATGGTGCCGGGAAATACAATATTATGAGCAGGGCAAAGATAAGCAGGGCAATGTCCATGCCCAGGGCTTGTATCGGGGTCGTGTCGCCGAAGAGGCTTTCGAATACCCCCCAGCAGCCACAGCTGCCGAAGGACTCGCCGTTCCATATTGCATAGATGTTGCTGGACATAAAGCCGGCGGTAAGCGGCAGGGTGACGATGGCGGCGATTCGGGGGTATATGGCCAGGACCAGGGCTAGCCCCACGACTACCTCTATCCAGGGGAGAATATTTTTAACGAAGAAGTTTACCGTTTGGTAGAGGGGACCGAAGATTTTGTCGAAAAACTCGGTCTGCCCGGGGAAAGTCCCCAGCTCGGTTAGCCCCGGCAGCTTGCCGATGCCAGCCACCAGCAGCGTCAGCCCCAGCAGGACGCAGGGGACGACGATAATCACTATCCACTGCCATCTGCGTTCGAACCGCAGTTTCTTCATGGAGCTCCTTGAGTTGTCAGCGTTTTATCTTTTGCCGTCTCTGATATGGGGCGGATTTCAACCTTGCCCCAAAACCCTATTCTATCATCTTTGATGATTATAACGCCAGATAGCCCCTTAATGCCAATAGCGCGCTCAATACCGCGGGGGATGTCATCGGCGTTTTTGATGACATTGCCGATGGCGGTGGCGGCGGCGTCAGCCAAAGCGGTTGATTTGGAGAGGGCTATTACCGCATCCGCCTTGCCGAAGCTTAAGGAGTGCCCCACCGTGCCCGAAGAGGTGCAGATGCCGAGCGGCGTATCCTTGCCCTTGACCTCCAGCCCGACCCTGCCTGTTAAGGGCGACTTGCCGGCATAAATACCGATAAGCCGGTCGGTTGAGCTCTTGAGGAAAATATCGCCGCCGTTCTCGACGATGACCTCGGGCGATGATTCAAGCAGTTCTTTGCCGACGAACTCGGCGATAGCCCCGGCCACCGCCGCCATGGGGCCTACCCTAGTCTTTTTGGCCGCCTCGGCCATCTCGGTTACGATGCGCGGGGCGTCGGCGACGGCCAGCGGTTCCAGCGAAGTCAGGAATGCCGGATGGCGCTCGATATAGCTCTCTAGCTGCTCACGATACTTCAATACCAGCTTCAGAGCTTTCCGTGTCAGGTCGCTGGAGGCACGGATATAGAGGTCGGTCTCCTTGACCACGACGTTGAAACCGACCAGGCTTTTGTCTTTGACCCAGTGGCGGTATGTCCTCGGCTGATACACTTAGAAGTGCACCTCCATGGCTCGCGGGGGGCAGGCCTTGATGCAGAGCCCGCAAGCCACGCATTTTTCGTTGTAAAAGGTCACCCGCCGCGTTTTGGGGTCGAGCTCGAAGGCGCCCGAGGGGCAGATGGTGATGCAGGCGCCGCAGTGGGTGCACCTTTCTTCGTTGCGCAGCACGTCCTGGCTAAGAGACTGGATTCTGACCCCGGTCTCGGTCAGATACCTGATGCCCTTGTCGTACTCGCTTTGCTCCCCGCCGAGTTCCAGGACCATCAGCCCTTCCTCTTCGGGGGTGACCTGAGCCTTGAGGATGTTGAATTCCAGGTCGTAGTCCTTAGCCAGTCGGCAGACGATGGCGCGGTCAACGACCCTCTTGGGAAAGTGTAATACTATTCTCTTGGCAACAGCCATTTTCTTCTCCTTGTCGCCTATTCTTCGATAGGCCTTTCTTTAAGCGGCTTGAATTTGATGCCCGCCTCCACCCCCGGCAGCGGCGCCACCGGCTGGGTGAGCAGGAATTTGCCTTTGGCTATCCACTCCTTTAACATCTGGGCAATCTCCACCGCCCGCGAGTAGCTGGAGAGGGAGGCGGTGGGTATCACCTTGCCCTTGAGCTTCACCTTGCCGCTCTTGAGCTCGGCGTAGCTGACTTCGCCCAGCGTCTCCGGTTTCATATTGGGGTAGGCGTTGGAATAATCAGTGACCGAGGCGAAAATCTCGGCGTCGGTCACGGTGGTGTAGCCTAAAATTTCCTCGTTGAGTATGGGTATGGGCACGCCGATGCCCACGGTCAGGGTGCAGCCGTAGCCGAGCATGCTGGTGCCCACCAGCCAGCGGGGGCTCATCTGCTTAAGGTCGCCGATAACGGCCAGCGAGCCGGCACCGCCCTTAGGCACGCCCTTTTCGGTGCGGGGCACGTTGGGGTTGTGCTGGGTGCCCTGCCAGGCGACAAAGCCCGTCCCCCCGCCCAGGAAGATGCGGGTGCCGATGCCGATGGTCTTATAATAGGGGTCGTTGAGCAAGGGCGAGAGCTGCCCGGCAGTGGAGTAATTAATATTGCCCAGGTTCGCCCGCAGGACGCCCATATAGGTATAAATGGTCTTATCCGAAGCGTTGGCGGCGACATTATAGTTCTGGTAGGCGTTCCTGATGTTGAATAAGACCGCCTCGTTGAGGTCCTTGATGTTGAGCCATGTCTCCAGCTTCTTGCGGGGGTAGCAGTCGGTGCCGTAGGCAGTCGCCTCCAGCCTGACATCTTTACCCGCCACCAGCTCTTCGATAACGTGCCCGCCGCCGTAGTTGAACTCACCGGGGTAGAGCTTGTTTCTGGGGTCGTCGTCGGGCAGGGCGTTGGCGCCGATAAAAAGGTCAACCGCCGCCAGTCCCGCGTAGGCGGGGACATCGTTGAGGTAGGCCCTGCCGCCGCCGAGCTTTATCTTGGGCTTGGCGTGCCCGATATTGAAGTAAGCGCCCGAGGAACACATCGGGCCGAAGGTGCCCGTGGTGACGACGTCTATCTCTTCCGCCGCCTTCTTGGTACCCTTGGCGCGGGCAATTTCGATTATCTCCTCGGCGGTGACCACCACCGCTTTGCCCTGTTTTATCTTTTCGTTTATTTCGTCAATGGTTTTAGCCATAATTTATGCCTCACTAGATATTAATCTTTGCTCTCTGGGCTGTCAAACTGCGGCTTGGCGTTTTTAAAAACAAAAAGCCCAAGAAGTCTGGTTCTTGGGCTTGGTTTGTCTCTTTTCAGTTGGGGGTCAGGTTGGCATAGTCCCCGAACTGGCGGCACGCCAAGCCCAGGGCATCATCATGCGAGAAGCCCCCTTATTGAAGCTAAGCTGTACCGTTAAGTTCGGCACTATTGGCCTCCTCTATTAGAGTAGGGGGATTGTATAGCATTTAGAGGAGGTTGTCAACTGCTTGCCTTCGTCATTCCCGCCCCGTATTGGCTACGGGGTAAACTCCGGCGGGAATCCAGCCTCTCCACCTCACCACCTTGTTGTGCGCAGGTCTTGTTTTCCCACCCAATACCCGCCCTATAAGGGTGGTACCCCTATTAGCCCCTTATTGGGGGGTGGGGCGTATCCCTAGAAGGAATTCTAGAGGGAGAATCCCCTCTAAGGGTGGGTAGGGTGGGTCTGAAAAACGCACGCTAACAAGGCGGGGCGGTGGGTGGGAATAGATAAAAAGGGTGAGGATTGCTTCGCTTCGCTCGCAATGACGGGAGGGGAGAGGGGGCATTTCCCCTCGTATGTTGAAGCCACCACCTCTATAGGCTATAATCAGCTATAGTATTTTCCGGGGGGAATCTTTGCTCAAAACTCATAGCTGCGGCGGGCTTACTAAGAAAGACATTGGCACCGAGGTGACGCTGGCGGGGTGGGTTGACCGCCGCCGCGACCACGGGAGCCTGATATTCATCGACCTGCGCGACAAAGGCGGCATCGTCCAGGTGGTCTTTAACCCTTCGACATCTAAAACTGCCCACAAGAAAGCCAATAAAGTTCGTAGTGAATACGTTATCAAAGTCAGTGGTAAGGTTAAGCCGAGGCAGAAGGGGACGGAAAACCCCAAGCTTAAGACGGGTGATATCGAGGTTATCGCCGAAGACATCGAGATATTAAATCCCTCTAAGGTGCCGCCGTTCTACATCAACGAAGACATTGAGGTTGACGAAAACCTGCGCCTGAAATACCGCTACCTCGACCTGAGGCGGGCGCGAATGAAGAAAAACCTGGAGTTGCGCTACCGGGTGGTCAAGTTCATCCGCGATTTCCTCGACGCTAAAGGCTTTATTGAAATAGAGACGCCGATACTGACCAAGAGCACCCCGGAGGGGGCACGGGACTACCTGGTGCCCAGCCGCATTCAGCCCGGCAAGTTTTACGCGCTGCCCCAGTCGCCGCAGCAGATGAAACAGCTTTTGATGGTGGCGGGGGTGGAGAAATACTTCCAGATTGCCAAGTGTTTCCGCGACGAGGACACCAGAGCCGACCGCCAGCCGGAGTTTACCCAGCTCGACCTGGAGATGAGCTTTGTTGATGAAGAGGACATCCTCAGCCTGATGGAGGAGCTTTTTGTCGCCCTGGTTAAGGATATCAGGCTCGATATCAAGATTAGCCAGCCTTTCCCCCACCTCAGCTACGCCGAGGCGATGAGGGACTACGGCACGGATAAGCCCGACCTCAGGTTCGGGATGAAGTTTCAGGACCTGACCGAGATTTTCGCCAAGACCGAGTTCGAAATCTTCCGCAAAGCCATCGGTAGCGGTGGTAAAGTAACAGGCATCTGCGCTCCCGGCTGCGCTGACTACAGCCGAAAGCAGCTCGATGAGCTGAACAAGTTTGTCGTCAGCCTGGGTGGGGGTGGGGTGGTCACCATAGCATTGGGCGGTGCCGAAGACGCCAAGTCTGTCATTACCAAATTCTTGAGTTCCGACCAGCTTAGAAAGATGACGAAACTCTTCGGAGCCAAGGCCGGCGACTTGCTGCTCATAATTGCCGGAAAACCTAAACTTGTCGATAACGTCTTAAGCGAGCTGCGGCTGGAGATGGGACGGCGTCTAAAGCTGGCTGACCCCAAGACCTTCAGCTTCGCCTGCATAAGGCACTTCCCGCTGCTGCGCTGGGACGACGAGGTGGGGCGGTGGGAGGCGGAGCACCATCCCTTTACCTCTCCCTGGGAGGTGGACGTTAAGCTGCTGGATAGCGCCCCGGAGAAGGTGAGGGGCAAGCACTACGACATCGTCTGTAACGGCTATGAAATCGGCGGCGGCAGCATCAGGATTCACCAGAGCGAGCTGCAGCGTAAGATATTCCGCCTTGCCGGCTACAGTGATAAAGAGATTGACGAGCGCTTCGGGCACATGCTCGAGGCTTTTCAGTACGGCGCCCCGCCCCACGGCGGCATCGCCATCGGGCTCGACCGCGTCGTTATGCTGCTCGCCGATGAAGAGACTATCCGTGAGGTTATCGCCTTCCCCAAGAACCAGGCGGCCATTGACCTGACCTTCGATGCGCCTTCTTCGGTGAGCCAGCAGCAGCTAAAGGAATTGCATCTGCGTTTGAGAGAGGAAGAATGAAGGTAACCAGAGAGAAAGAAGAGAACTGCCAGGTATTTTTGAACATCGAGATGGAGCCCGCCGAAATGCAAACGGAGCTCGACCTGGCCTATCACCGGCTGGTACAGAGAACCGATATCCCTGGCTTCCGCAAGGGCAAGGCGCCGCGGGCGGTGTTGGAACGCTATGTTGGCAAGGACAGATTGCTCGAAGACGCCCTGAGCAAGCTGCTGTCCCAGGCTTACGAGAAGGCACTCAAGGAGCAGGGGCTTGAGCCGGTGGCTAACCCCGATATCGAGATAACCCAGACCGACCCGGTGATATTCAAGGCGACGGTGCCCCTAAAGCCCATCGTCGAGCTGGGCGACTACCAGTCTATCAGGCTCAAGCCGGAAAAGGCGGAGGCTATCGACGAAGAGCTTAACAATATGCTCGAGCAACTGCGCCGCCAGCACGGCAGCTGGGAGCCGGTGGAGCGTGCCGCAAACTTTGATGACCTGGTGACGCTGGATATTAACAGCCATGTAGAGGGAAAACAGTTCATCAACCAGCAGGGCGTCCAGTACCAGATTCTTAGAAACCAGAGCGCCCCCGCCCCCGGCTTTGCCGAGAAGCTGGTGGGGATGAAGGGTGGGGAGGAAAAGGAGTTCACACTGCCGCTGCCTGGGGACTATGCCCAGGCGGAGCTGGCGGGCAAGGAAGCCAGCTTTAAGGTCAAAATCACCGAGGTAAAGCAGCTCAAGCTGCCCGAACTTGATGACGAGTTCGCCGCCGCCGTCAACCCTGAGTTCAAGACCTTCGATGGGCTTAAAGAACGCATCTCGACTAACCTGAGGCTCATGGCCGAGGACAGGGCCAGGAGGGAGTTCGAGGAGAGGGTGGTGGACGCCGCCGTTGACCTGAGCCAGGTGGACTTCCCGCCAATACTGGTGGAGATGGAGATTGAACGCACCCTGGAGCAACAGGCGCGACAGTTACAGGCCAACAACATGGCTATGGAGGAATACCTGAGCCGAATCGGCAAAAAGGAAGAAGAGCTGCGCGAAGAGCTTCGCCCCGCCGCCACCAAGCGGGTTATCCGCTCACTGGTGCTGAGCAAGATTAACGAGGCGGAAAAGATAGAGGTCAGCGAGTCCGATATCGACATCGAACTGGAAAGAATGATTGAGGGCGCTGGCGAGAAAAAGGACGAAGCCAGGAAGCAGCTCAACACCCCGCAGGTGCGCAGCTCACTGGAACAGGTAGTGGCTACCCGCAAGACGGTGCAAAGGCTGGTGGAGCTAGCCGAGAGCTCCAAGCGCGCCGCCAAGACGACGGCCAGTGCCAAAGCCAAGAAGAGCGGAGGCTCGAAAAAGAGTGCCGCCAAAGAGTAATAGCGGCGTTTTTAAGGGCATCTGCCGTCTCTGCCAGAGCGCCTGCGGGATAAACGCTCATGTAGAAAACGGCCGGCTGGTCAGGGTCAGTGCCATGAAGGAACACCCCGTCCACCGGCTCTGCGTCAAGTCTTCAGCTATCGTTGACTGGATATACTCGCCTAAGCGCGTCACCAAGCCCCTGAAAAAGCGAAACGGCGAGTGGCAGGAGACCAGCTGGGACGATGCCCTGGGCATTATCGCCGAGAAGCTGGGCGAGCTCAAAGCCGAATACGGGGCTAAATCGCTGGTAGTGCACCTGGGTGAGCCGCTGGTGGGTACTGAGGTGCCGCGGATGGCCATCAGGTTTTGCAGCCTCTTCGGGACGCCCAACTATACCTCGGGGGCTTCCCTCTGCTTTATCGCCAAAGCCATCGGGCACGGTTTATCCGTAAATCGGCGTATGTTCCCCCTTTCCCCCAGCTACAAAAAGACCCGGTGCGTCGTCGTCTGGGGGCGCAACCCGGAGGAGTCCAAGGTAGGCGAGGAGTTCGAGGTCTTGGCCGCCCAGAAACGGGGGGCGAAGCTAATCGTCGTTGACCCCAGGGTAACTAGGCTGGCTGAGAAAGCCGACCTCCATATCCAAATAAGGCCGGGCACCGACGGCGCCCTGGCGCTGGCTTTAATGAATGTCATCATCGGCGAGGAATTGTATGACAAGGCTTTCGTCGAGAAATGGACGCTCGGTTTCGATAAGCTCAAAGAGCACGTCCGGAGCTACAGCCCGGAGGCGGTAGCCGGTATCACCGGCATCTCTGCCGACAGGATAAGGCAGTTCGCCCGAAGCTACGCCACCACCAAACCAGCCACCATCACCCAGGGGGTTTCTTTAGACCACTGCATCAACGGCGTGCAGAACAGCCGCGCCGTTTCCATACTCATCGCCATCACCGGCAACCTCGACGTCAGTGGGGGCAACACCTATAGCTACCCGCTGCCCCAGACCAGCCTCAGGGTGAAGGGTAGGGTCAAGGTCGAGGAGGCTATCGGCGCCGACTACCCCATATTCACCAAGTTCGTCAGCGAGACCACGGCCATGCCTGTGCCCGACGCTATCCTCACGGGCAAGCCCTATCCGGTAAAGGCGCTCATCGTCCAGGCCTGTAACCCGGTAATAACCTGGCCCGACAGCGGCAAGGTGGTCAAGGCTCTGGAGAAGCTGGACTTTCTGGTGGTCTCCGACCTCTTTATGACCGAGACCGCCGAGCTGGCCGATGTTTTCTTGCCCGCCACCGCTTTCCCGGAGAAAAAGATTATCATGGACTATGCCACCAAGGGGACGCCGCTTTTTATGCTGGGGCAGAAAGCCATCGAGCCGCCGCCCGAATGCAAAGAGGACTGGTGGGTCTGGGCTGAGCTGGGCCGCAAGATGGGCTACGCCGATTACTTCCCCTGGCGGGATTCTGACGAATTGCTGTCTTATCTGCTCAAATCCACGGGCATAACCCTGCAGCAGCTGGAGGAGAACCCCGGGGGCATAATCTACGGAGACGAGCGCCAGCGTAAATACGAGGAAGAGGGCTTTGCCACGCCGTCGGGTAGGGTGGAGCTCTTCTCGCCGACATTAGCTGCCTACGGCTACGACCCCCTGCCCACCTTTAGCCTACCGGCCAAGCCGCCCGTGGAATACCCTTTGAACCTGATTACGGGCACCAGGACGGTTGCCTTCACCCACTCCCAGTACCGCGATATCAATAAGCTTACCAAGCTGGTGCCGGAACCCCTGGCCGAGATTAACCCGCAGTCGGCTAAAGAACCGGGCATCGCCGACGGCGAAAAGGTAATCGTGGAAACGTCCAGCGGCAGTGTCACCCTCAAGGCTAAGGTTACCCCCGACATTTTGCCCGGGGTGGTCAGTTTGCAGCACGGCTGGAAGGAAGCCAACGTCAATCTCCTCACCACTTACCAGCCCCGCGACCCCATCTCGGGCTATCCCGCCTTTAAGACCATCCCCTGTCGGGTGAGAAAAATCTGAGAATGAGTTATAATTAGTTAAACAATAATCCAAGGCTAGCGGGAGGGAAGAAATGAACGACCAACCGACCAATGTTATTCCCATGGTAATCGAAAGCGGCACCAGAGGGGAGCGTGCCTTTGATATATACTCGCTTCTGCTCAGGGAGCGCATCGTTATGCTGGGCATGCCCATTAACGACCAGGTGGCTAACGTTATTATCGCCCAGCTTCTCTATCTGGAGAGAGAAGACCCCGACAAGGACATCAGCCTCTACATTCACTGCCCCGGGGGCATTATCTCCTCCGGGCTGGCTATCTACGACACCATGCAGCTCATCAAGCCCGATGTCTCCACCATCTGCGTGGGGCTGGCGGCGAGCATGGGCACGCTGCTGCTCTGCTCCGGGGCTAAGGGCAAGCGCTACGCCCTGCCCAACTCAACCATCCACATGCACCAGGCGGTGGGGGGTGCTCAGGGGCAGGCTTCTGACATCGTCATTGCGGCGCGGGAGATTGCGCGGCAGCAGGACCTGATAAAGGACATTATCGTTAAGCACACTGGTCAGCCGCTGGACAAGGTAACCCACGATACCGACCGCGACTTCTACCTGAACCCCGAGCAGGCGGTCGAGTACGGCATCGTTGACGAAATCCTGACCAAGCCGGCGAAATAGCTAGAGCTTACCGTAGCGCAGCGCCAGGTCTTTCTCCGTGGGCAGACCGTGCCTGGCTCCCGTGCGGCTGATACAGAGCTTAGCCACAAAATCGCCTAGACGCCCGCATTCCTTTAGTCCCTTGCCCTTGACCACGCCGTAGAGAAAGCCAGCGGCAAAGGCGTCGCCGGCGCCGGTGGTATCAACCTCGGCGGCTAAGTCCGGGTCGGATGCCTCGATTATATATTCGTTATCGGTGTCCCTGATGTAGGCTACGGCGGTGGTCTTATCGAGCTTTTTGCCCTTGCCCAGCGTCACCACTACGGTGCGACAGCCCGCTTGCAGGCACTTTTGCGCCCCACCCTTAATGTCATCCCGGGTAATCTGTTGGAGCTCGCTCTGGTTGACGAAGAGAAAGTGGGTTCGGCTTAGGAAGGGCGATAGCGTATCGAGCCCCTTGACGGCATAGATGGCACCGGGGGTAAAGCTGAGCCTGACCGATTTGTTCAGCCTGACTATCAGCCCCAGAGACAGCTGGAACTGGCTGTCGTCGGCAAAGGAGGTGAGGTGGACAATCTCCGCCTGGTTTATATAGCCGAAGTCGAGGTCTTCCAGGTCGAGCTGGCTGTTGGCGCCGGGCTGGACGTAGAGTGAGCGCCGACCTCCCCGGTCGCTAAGGCAAAGCACCGAGCCCGTCTTGGCTTTGGGCTTTACCAGCACGTGGCTGGTATCCACCCCCACCTTCTCGAAATCCTTGAGCAACGTTTTGCCCTCGTTGTCGTCGCCGAGAGCGCCGCAGAAACCGGTGCTTATACCCAGCCTAGCCAGGCCGTAGATGGTGTTGGCGGCGGAGCCGCCGGGGAAGGACTTGACCCAGTCCACCGCCGTCTCGCCGTCTTCAAGGATACGCTCGACCTTGTAGATGTGGTCCATGTTGAGCGCTCCCACCCCGATTATTTGGATTTTACTCATTTGAACCCCGTATCTAGGTTTTTTATCTCGCCCATCATCTTAGCTGACGTGCGTTGTTCGTCCCACCCAAATCCCACCCTAAAGGGGGTGTGACCCCTTTAAGTCTCTCTCCCCACCCTGTTTTGTCATTCCCGCGAAGGCGGGAATCCAGTCTCTCTGTCCTACCCCACCTTGTTAGCGGACGTATTATCGTCCCACCCTGCCCACCCTTAGAGGGGATTCTCCCTCTAGAATTCCTTTCCGGGTGTGATTCCCCACCCCTCCCATTAAGGATATTCAGCCCAGCTTGCCTGCTTCCTCCCTGACCATTTTCCTTATTCGCTTGTGGACTTCGATGACGTCTTTTAGGTCTTTCCGCCCCGAGAGCCATTGAAAGTTGTTAGTGTCGCCTTTAGTGCCGTACTTCTCCTTGTATTTTACCACCCTTTCCACCCAGGGGCGGCCTTCCTTCTGCCATGCCTCCAGGATCTCCTTGAGGTCAAAGATGGAAGTGGAAGCCAGTCCCATGGTGGCGTGGGGCAGGGCGTACTCGTTGGCGTTGAAGGCGATAGCCAGCCCCCCCGCCCCTTCCACCGCCTGGAGCATCCTAAAATCAGTGATACTGTCGCCGATGACCACCCATTTGTCTAGGGGCTGGTCGTTTTTTTCGGCGAATTTGCTAAGGGCAGCCACCTTGCGCCGGCCGCCGATGGGCTTGACCGCTTTGATGGCGGCGCCCAAGTCCGTTTGGGGCAGCTTCTCCCAGAAGAATTTGTCCAGGCTTTTCTTAATGCGCTCGTCGTCGCTGGGAGGATGCATGGCTAGTATTTCTTCTTCCGCTTTTTTAAGCAGCTCGTTCTCTTCTTTGGTCAGGGTCGCCCGGAACTTATCGAGGGGGAAGGGGGTGCAGGCGACACGGTGGGCGTAGATGTCCAGCTTCTGGGTGATGTGCTGAGCGTACTGCTCATAGGTGGTGCTGATACAGAATACCTTCCAGCTGCTGGACTCGAGCCAGGCAACGAGCTTGGCGGCGCCTTCGGTGAGGCTGGCTTCGGTGGCTAGCTTGGTGATGTTATCCTCGGTTATATTGTGCAGGATGAGAAAGGGCACGATGAGGGCTAGGGTCTCGCCAGGCTCGTAGTCAGGTCTTTCTTCCAGGGTGAGCAGGTCGTCGTAACGGCTGATGACCTCGAAGATTTTATCGCCGTTGGGGAAGAGCTTCATCAGGTCGTAGGCGTTATCCTGAGGGGATAGGGGGCCCTCAAGGTCAAAGCAGATGAATTTCGGCATTAGTTTTTTACCTCATCTAACGTGCGTTATTCGTCCCACCCAAAACCCACCCTATAAGGGTGGTACCCCTTATATATTCCCCTTTAGGGATTGCTCTACCTCCATTCCCCCTTTACCAAAGGGGGATTAAGGGGGATTTTCTATATCGCCTCTCCACCCCACCCCGCTTTATTTTAACAGTTTATCAATCTCTTTGGTCAGATTATACCCTTTAATCGGCTTGCCGTCAGCATTGACCACCTTGCCCCCCTCTATCCTGACCTTGCCCTGGCTGAAGGTCTTGAGGGTGGCGATGATAATGGGGAATTCGCGGGCCAGGCCATGACGGCGGATGGTTTTGAAGAGATTGTTGTTTTCGCCCTGAGCCTTTTTAATCTCCTCGACAGGTTTCCCTTCGATTTCCTGCCAGTATTTATCGAAAGCTTTGCCCCTGATGGGAAGGGTGCAATAGCTTACCGGTGGACCTTCGTCAAGCTCCGGGGTTACCAGGTGCATCATCACCCCGGTGGATTCGGCTTTATTTTCAATCAGCTGCCAGATTACCTCCTGCCAGGTGCCCTTGGGACCGCCGGGGGCGGCGGGGTGGAGGTTAATCATATTATATTTCCGGCACATCTCGGCGCCGACGATGAGCATATAGCCGGCCAGGACGCACAGGTCGGCGTCGAAGCCCTTAAGGCGTTTCATCACCTCGCGGTCGTAGGCAAGGCGCCATTCGGTTGAAAGATAAGGCTGGTCAGTTTCGAATCCCTTTGAGGAAAGACTAACGAGTGGCAGCCCGTAGCTTTCGACCAGTTTTAGGAAGAGGTCGCTTTCTCTGGCTTGGCCGCGCTGGCGGTTAGAGAAGACGAAGGTTATCTCCGCCTTAATCTCGCCGAGGGCGATGCTGCGCTGCGCCACGGTGAGCAGGTCTCTGGCGGCTTTATCCCGGCCGGTGGAAAACCAGCCCAGTCGGTAGTTGTTTTTCAAGCCCAACCCCTCCTATAAATAACGTGCGTTATTCATCCCACCCACCCCACCACCTTGTTAGCGTACGTATTGTCTTCCCACCCAATGCCCACCCTACAGAGGTGTAACCTCTATAGACTTCTCTCCCCACCCTACCTTTGTTTTCTCCCGTCATTCCCGCGAAAGTGGGAATCCAGGCTCTCCCCACCCCTGGCTATTAAAACGTTCTTTATTTACCGGAAAGTTTATTCTTTATTCTGTTCCAGAGGCTAGCGAAGTGGATTAAGGGATTTGTCTTACGCCCTGAGATTTTACCCTTTTTAAGAGCCTCGAGGAGGTCGTCCCTACCCTCGAACTCGGGCATCTCCACGTAGGCGTTGCCGATTTCCCTTAAGGTATGGGCATCGGAGCCGGCGCTGCGGACAAGGCTATGCTCGGCGGCAAAGGCTTCGGCTTTTTTTGAGTTGCTGGTTAGTATACCCCGGGCGTTGAGCACCTCAAAGATATCAATCTGGTCGGCGATTTCCTCGATGACATGGCTTTTCAATGCCGAGCGGCGGAAGGTGTCGAAGGGGTGGGGGATACAGACCAGCCCGCCCTGAGCCCTGATTCGGGATATTGTCTCGGCTACCGAAAGCCCGCTGGGTATGGTCTCTTCTAAAAACATGCCCATAATCTCGCCGTAGGGGGTCAAGACTTCCTCGGCGACGATTATCTTAAATGGCGCTATCTCCCTCATCTTCAAGGCTCCCTCGGCAGTGCCGTGGTCGCAGAGGGCGATGCAGTTCACCCCGACTTGCTGGCAGCGCTCGATTATCTTTTCCAGGGGCATATTGCAGTCCATGGAGTATTCACTGTGCAGGTGAAGGTCAGCTTTGAGCAATTTAGCTTAACTAACCCTTTCCAGGTATTGGCCGGTGCGGGTGTCGACCTTAATCACATCACCGTTATTAATGAATAGGG
>DAOUMR010000077.1:0-3283 GCA_034409905.1 Dehalococcoidales bacterium
TGCTTCAGGTTTTTCCAGATTGGAGGCATGGAACGTATCCATAATCATCGCTTTTCTGGAGTTCCTGATTCCTTGGTGCATGGCTTCTGACTGACGGCGTTCTGTTTTACCTCTCTCTGCAGTGAGAATAAGGGTGGGCGACTTTATTTCTTTAAGGCGGTCAAGGCAATTGAAATGCGAGGTGGCAGCCATTGCTTTCAGGAACTCTTTCTTTGAGATGTTATCAATTTTTTCGCTTACAAAGAAATCGCGTAATGCCTGTTGCTCTTCTTTGCTGAATAGACCTTTGGCGTGCAGTTTAGCATATTGTTCCATATTCATAAACATGAAGAGAACCCGGTGCACGACCTTGAGATAAGCAGCAAGTATCTTTTCTCTGAGACCTAAATGACTGAATGCACCCACGATAATCAGCTTATTTACCATATCAGGGTAATCGATGGCAAACTGCTGGGCAATAAGCCCGCCCATAGATAGTCCACAGATATAAGCTTTGGTAACGTGTAATTCGGCTAATAAAGCCTTTAAATCGCTGGCGAAGAGCTTTATGGAGTATTTATCGTCAGAGCCGCCGGATTCGCCGTGGCCTCTGACATCATAGGTAATTACCTTGAAGTGTTGTGAGAACGGCTCGATTTGCGGCTGCCACAGCCTGTGGCACATTCCCATACCGGGGATTAATACCAGAGGAGCGCCTTCTCCGTGAGTTTCGTAATAGGTTTCAATATTATTTGTTTTTATTTTAGGCATTTCTCGTCGGGGCGGCATACCAGTATTTCTTGCCTTTCAGGAAGCCCTCGACACCCGCTTTCTTGAGCTTCCTCAGGTTCTTGAGGTGGGCGTCGCCGTGGTAGGTCTTCACGAAGTCCAGTTCCCGACAGGTCTCGAACTCTTCGCATTCCCAGCAGCCCTCAATGCCTTTCTTCTGGCAGCACTTTCTCATCCTACAGAAGGGTGGCCCGCCGCCGCCCTTGCAGCTCTTGCGGCAGCGGAGCTTTACCAGCGCCCCGAGTACATCATAGCACTGCGGGTAATCTTTGAATACGGCGAAGTAGGGCACCTCGGCGAAGGACTTAGCCATCTTATCCAGGTGATATGTTCTCATCTCTTTTCTCAGGTCGCGGGCCAAGTCGGCGACCTTGCCCTGGCCAATGAAGCAGTCACCGCAATAAATACCGCAGTAGGCGATTAAGTTCCTGTCTTCAGCCATATTTATCAGTCCTCTTTCTCATTTTGCCACCGCCATTATAGCCCTGCCTAGCTCCCAGTCGGGCTCCTTCTTCCCCGGAAATTCCACAATCTCTATTATGGTCAATCCCAGGCCTTCAAGCAAGGCCTTCCACTCGTTGATAGTGAGCACCTTGGATTTCGTTTCCGCTTTGTATTTGCTGAAGCTGAAGGCGAACCTGAGGAAAGGGGTTATGACCTTTCCCAGCGCGCTTCTCCATTTTTCCGGCGCATATATGTCGACAATTACAATCCTGCCTTTCGGCTTCAAGACCCGGGTAAATTCGCTTAGCGCCTTATTGATATTCATATGACGAACGGCGAAGGTGCAGCTTACTAGGTCATAGGCCGAGCCTCCACCGGGGATGCTTTCGGCTGAGGCTTGTTCAATCATTATGGAGTCCTCGAGCCGTTCCTTTTTGATGTTAGCTCTGGCCCTGGCGGCCATTGCCGCTACCGGCTCGATGCCCACTATCTGGCAGTTTCCCGAAAGCGCCTTGGCCAGAGCGATGGCGGTAAGCCCTGTCCCGCTGCCGACATCCAATATTTTCATACCATCTTTTAATCCGCAGCATTTTATAAAGCGCTCCATAAACTCCTCGTAGCTATATCCCGCCCGAGTAAAGATAGCCACCTTTTCTTGGTCATAGCTGGCTGCCCAGCGGGTGTATTGCTCTTTTATTTTGCCGCTGATTTCGGTAGTCCGAGCCATTTCGGCGTCCGCTTCATATAGTTGCGATAGTAATCGCTATATTTTTCCAGGCAGTATCTTTCCTCGACCCGCGCCTCCGTCCTCACCCAGAAGATGTTAGCCAGTCCCAGCAGCAAAAAGAGCCAGGAGGCGGTGGCGATGGCAGTGCCGATATAGATGATAAAGCTGGAAAGGTAGAGGGGGTGGCGGGAGAAGGCATACGTCCCCTGCGTAATTGGTCTATCCGAAGGCGTGACGGCGAAGTCGGCGGTGGCGATAGCCAGGAGCATTACCCCCAGGAAAAAGATGGGGAAACCGATGAAGAACCAGAGCGTCCCCAGTTTGAGGGGGAGGAAAATGGAATAGAGGGTCGCCAGCCCCCAGATGGAGTTGCCGATTATGCCCGCCCGCTTCTCGGTGCCGTTTCTTTCTACATCGGCGGGAAGCGAGCTTCTTGCCCATACCCTCTTGCCCAGGAGAAACATCACCAGCATCTGCAGGATAAAGCAGCTCATAAAAATCCAGGCGTTCCAGAGACCTATTTCAAAGGCGGGTACCAGCGACATGTTTTCTCCTTATTATTTGGGTATGCCGAGCCATCTTGGAGTCTTCTTCATATACTTGCGATAGGTATCGCCGTACTTTTCGAGCAAGGAGCGTTCTTCGGCGGGGATAGCGAGATTGAAAAAGACAATCCATAGGACGGCGCACAGCATGAACACCCAGGAGGCACAGGCGATGCCTATGCCGAGGTACATCAGGGCAGCGCTCAGGTATATGGGGTTTCTCGAGATGCGGTAGAACCCTTTGGTAACCGGCTTATCAGCCGGGCTGTTGGCAAAGCTGATGTTAATCATTACCGTCATCACTATTGACAGGGCAAAAATGGGTAGCCCTACGTATAACCAGGCCGTGCCTATTTTTAGCGGCAGGAAGATGGAGTAGATGGCGGCGGCGGGCATAATGACCATATGGGTGGAGTAGACCAGGGCTTTCTTAATCCCGCTTAGGGGAGCGAATTGTTGCGCCCTTTTGGCTCTTTCTTTGGCTTCCTGGCTCATGAAAAAATTAGGAACCATCATTGCTAAGAACAGTAATACCCAGAGTATCCAGGCGTTCCAGATGCCGATTTCAAAGGCCGGTACCAGAGACATTTTTTCTCCTTACTTGGGTATGCCGAGCCACCTTGGCGTCCTGTCCGTATATTCACGGTAGACATCACCGTAGAATTTCAGGAGGTGGCGTTCTTCGGCTTTTAACCACAAGAGCGGCATAACTAAAAAAACAACGGCAAGCAATAAGAAAACCCAAGAGGCTGTAGCTATGCCTACTCCTGCGACTAATATGAAAATAGAGAGCTGCATC
>DAOUMR010000078.1:0-4197 GCA_034409905.1 Dehalococcoidales bacterium
CAACCAGGTGCACCCAGCGGTCTTTGATATCCAGGTCGTAGACAATGTTGGCCCCCATCTTGGCGGCGGCGAACTCCAGTAGCTGTCGCTTGCAGTCGGCGGCGGCCCTCTTAACGGCGTTGCCGTTCATCAGCGTCTCCCGGCTGCCCCAGGCACCCAGGTCGGGCGGGCAGATACCGGTATCGCCGGAGAATATCCGGATGTCCTCAAGGCGCACCCCAAGCTCCTCAGCAGCAATCATGCTCAGGGTGGTGTTGGAACCCTGGCCGATATCGCAGGCGCCGGTATAGACATCGACCTTGCCGTCGATATTTATCCTGACCACCGCCGCCGAGAAGGCGTAGGGGGTGTTGAACCAGTTGAAGATACCGCCGGACATAAAGCCGTAGGCGGATACACCGATGCCGTGATTGGCGGGCAGCTTGCCCCGCTTCTTGATATGCTCTTCAATCTTGTCCAGGCACTGGTGCAGGCCGCAGCTCTGGATAAAGGCCTGCCCGGGGACTTCGTAGTTGGGGGTCATACCGTTCTTGCGTCGTATCTCGATGGGGTCTATGCCCAGGTCGTCGGCCAGCATATCCAACTGGGATTCGCCGACAAAGGTCGACTGGGGGGCACCGAAGCCGCGCATAGCCGAGCTCGGCTCCGTATTGGTATAGACCCGGTAGCCGTCGTAGCGGTAGTTGGGATATTTATAGGGGAACGAGGAGAAGAAACCGGTGAGATAGAGCGCCGTAGCCCCCATAGCCGTATAGGCACCGCCCTCGGTGATGACCCGGGCTTCCTTGGCCAGCAGGGTGCCGTCCTTCTTGGCGCCGAGTTTGAGGAAATAATACATCGGGGTGCGGCGCTTGGTGGCGATAAATTCCTCTTCCCGGCTTAAGACTATCTTTACCGGCCGGCACAGCTTCTGGGAGAGTAAGGCGGCGCAGAACTGGGCGGAGTCAAGCTCAAACTTGGAGCCGAAGCCGCCGCCGGTGTGTCGGTTGTGAACCCTGATGTCGCTTTCCCTGATATCAAACATATCGGCATACAACCGCTGGATATAGTATGAAGACTGGGTTGAGGTCCACACCTCCAGCTTGCCGTTGTGGCCGAAGCTGGCCACGGCATCGTGGGTCTCCATGCAGACGTGCGCCTGCGAGGAGCACCTGTACTGGTCTTCGCGGATATAGTCGCACTTCTTGAAAGCCTCGTCGACATCGCCCCACTCGATATGACGGTTGATATTGATATTAAGCTCAACGCCGTCGTGGACCTGGGGCGCGTCTTCTTTAATGGCTTCCAGGGGGTCGAAGACGGCGGCTAGGGGCTCGTATTCCACCTCGATTAGGTCCAGCGCCTCTTCGGCGGTATCCTCGTCGATGGCGGCTACGGCCGCCACCGGGTCGCCGATATAGCGGGCTTTTTCGCGGCAGAGTATTTCCTCGTCACAGAGTTCGGGGAAACGCCGCCAGATGCCCTGTTTGTGTCCCAGGGTATCCTTGCCCGTAACCACCGCCTTGACGCCGATGAGCCTTTTGGCTTTGGCGGTGTTAATCTTGAGAATCTTGGCGTGGGGGTAGGGGCTCCTCAGGACTTTCCCGTAGAGCATGTTAGGCAGCACTGTGTCGAAGGTGTACTTGGCGCTGCCGGTTACTTTTTCCGTTCCGTCAACGTTGTGTACTCGTGTACCGAGTACGGAAAACTTAGTCGTCATTTCGCCTCCTTATATTCACCCTTAACCACGGCGGTTATGGCGCGGATAATGCTGTTGTAACCGGTGCAGCGGCAGATGTTGCCGTCGATGCCCTCTTTTATCTCTTCCTTGGTGGGCTTGGGGTTCTCGGTGAGCAGTGCCGTGGACGACATCAGCATTCCCGGGGTACAGAAGCCGCACTGGAAGGAGCCGTGGTCGAGGAAGGCTCTCTGCAGGGGACTCAGTTTGTTGCCTTTAGCCAGCCCCTCAACCGTCACTACCTCGGCGCCGTTGGCCTGGAGGGCCAGCACCGAGCAGGACTTGACCGACATGCCGTTGAGCATTACGGTGCAGGCCCCGCAGGAGCTGGAGTTGCAGCCCCGCTTGGTTCCGGTAAGCCCCAGGTCGTTTCTCAAGACCTCCGAAAGCAGGGTTTTGGGTTTGACAAAGAGGTTGTAGGGTTGGCCGTTAACTTTTAATTTCAGCTCTTTTTTCATATCTCAAACCTCTCTATTTAGCTTTCCTGGCGTTGGCCATGGCTTCTTTGGTTATTCTGGGCACCAGGACCTTAATCAGCTCGCGCCGGTACTCTGCCGAGGCGTAGATATCGGATATCGGGTCTGCCTCTTTAGCCGCGGCCTCTCCAGCCTGCGCCAGCAGGGCGTCGGTAATCTTTTTGCCCTTGAGCAGCGCCTCCGCCTTCTTGGGCCTTATCGGGGTTGGTGCCGACGCCCCCAGGGCGATGCGAATGTCCTTACAGCTATCGCCCGCACCCAGGGTGACCGTGGCGGCGACGCTGACGGTAGCCAGGTCGCTTTCAATAACGTTGAACTTGAAGTAGGCGCTGCCGGTTTTGGCCGGAACTGGTGGCAGCGAAATCTCGGTGAGCAGCTCGCCCGGTTTCAGCGCCGTTTCGAAGTAGTCCAGGCTGAAATTCTCGGCGGGCATACTCCTCTTGCCCTTAGAGCCGGCCATGGTCAGGGTAGCCCCCAGCGATATCAGCACCGGCATGGGGTCGCCCGCGGGGTCGCCGTGGCAGACGTTGCCGCCGATGGTGCCCCAGTTGCGGGTCTGAATCGAGGCCAGGCGGGTTTCCATCTTGGCCAGCACGGGGTATTTTTTCTTAATGACCGCCGATTTCTCGATGGTGCGGTGGGTGGTGGTGGCGCCGATTTTGAGCCCGTTTTTCTCGTCTTTAATGTAGCTCAGCTCGGATACGCCCTTGATATCAATCAGGTAGGGAGGGGCCACCAGTCCCTGCCGCATCAAGACCAGCAGCGATTGCCCGCCGCAGATTACCTTGCAATCATCCTGGTATTTATCCAGCAGGGCAAGGGCTTCTTTGAGCGTCTTGGGAGCCAAGTATTCAAAGTCATTTATCATTAGCCCGACCTCCCAGATTTAGTAGCTTCAGTCACTTTAAGCCTCCGTTCTAAAATGTCTATTTGCCCAGCTCTTCCTTCAGCTTATTCTGCAGGTTAGTGATAAACTGCTCACCAACCTTGTTGACCTTGGCGCGCATGATTCTCTCGCCGAAGGTAGCCAGCCGCCCCACCATGCTCACGTTGGAGCTGTAGGCAATCTCCACCTCGCCGCCAGCCATCTCTTTCATGTCGACGATGGTCTCCTGGCTGAAGGTGCCGGCGCCGCCCATAGCTGAACCCCGCCCCACCGCTTTGATATGATTGGGCGCGTCAACCTCGGTCATGGTCTGGGTAAAATTGAGCTTGATGCCGATGGGCCCCACCTTCTGTTTGACGATGCCTTCCCAGGTCGTATCGTCAACGGCTTCCATTTTTTCGGCTCCGGGAATACAGGAAGCCAGCGTGCCGGGCGCCAGCAGAAAGTCCCAGACCTTCTTGATGGGCGCTTTCATGGTGAACTTTCCCTCGATTCTCATTTTGGACTACGCCTCCTCTTTAGTATTAGAGCATTTCGTTAAAATACGGGTCTTTGGTCGGGGTGGGGAGCTTGGGCATGATGAACTTGCCGTTGGAACTCTTCTTGGAGAGGGGCAGGTTCTTCAATGCTTCCGGCAGACACCCCCGATATTTTTCACAATAGCACAAAAGGTAGTGCCGGCCCCTATATACGGGACAGTCCTTGCATAACACCCCCGAGAAGGGGCATATCATTCTCGCCTTAGCCATTAGCGTGGTTCTTTCTTTATTATCCCAGCCTTATTTTTGCATACTAGCTAGTGACTATGCAAATTCTGGTTATGAGAGGAGCTTTCTCTTCGGGCTTTCCCAGTCCTTCATCGGCCTCATCCACTCCGCTTTCTCGACGAACTCGTCGTGCGCCAGAGGCACGGGCGGGTGGCAGAGGAAATACGGGTCGAATTCGTCCTTGACCTTGAGCAGCCAGGTATGGTAGTTAGGCCCGTAGGCGGGACCGGTGAGATAGAGCGGCTGGTGAGGTCCCAGCAGCGAAGTATAGAAGCGCTTTCTTATATTCTCCTTGGATGTCTCCAGGTAGAAGAAATCAACGCCGTCGGTGTTTACGTCGGGGTCCCAGTA
>DAOUMR010000079.1:0-18056 GCA_034409905.1 Dehalococcoidales bacterium
CAAGGAAAGCCCGGCTATAGCTGGCGTCAGGTTACAGAGATAGCTTACGGCTATGGCTATGCCCGAGCCAGTGATGAGGTACATTGTCCGGTTGCGGTCGGCGGGGTCGGTGGACCGGCGGTACCTCTGCACCAGCATCAGCATGGCGGACATTAGGAAGATAAAGCTAATACCACCCAGGATGTAGAGCGAGAAGCCAAGGTCATGATGCAGGACGCCATCGACAACGTACGATGACCTGACTATTTGGCCGCTGAGGGAAAGTACCAGTAGGGCCACCACGGAGGCGTAGCCTAAGTATAAAGCTATTCCCCCCGGTTTATTGTTGTAAGCCCTGACGAAATGATAGTAACAGACGGATGACCATAAGAGCGCGACGACGAGCAGCTCATTCCACAGCATCGTCTGCTGTGGATAGCCGTTGAAGTGCAGCATAAAGGAGGTAAAACTCCAGATGCCAGAGGCAAAGAGGAGCAGAGCGAATACCTGATTGACTCGTTTCCTGGCTTGCTGCAGGACTACCACAACCAGGGCGGCGTATATTAAGAAGCTAACGAGCGGTACTATAGCCCATATATTCATTACCTAATTTTCCCCAACAACCACCAAGGCTAATAACATAGCCTGATTTAGTATATTCAATTATAGTCATTATGTCTTATAGCTACGGGGTTGTCAATAGGAATATTGGGTGGATACCTCTGAGGAGGGGCTAGGGGGAGTAGCGGCGGAAGATGAGCACCGAGTTATGCCCGCCGAAGCCGAAGGAGTTGGACATGGCGGTCTTGACCTCAACCTGGCGTGCCTTATTAGGCACGTAGTCCAGGTCGCACTCGGGGTCGGGGTGGGTGAGGTTTATCGTTGGCGGCACGATGCCGTGGTTCATGGCCAAGACGGCTATTATCGCCTCGAGACCGCCCGCCGCCCCGATAAGATGGCCGGTCATGGATTTGGTGGCTGAAATGGGAATACTATAGGCATCATAGCCGTTTACGTTGAATACGCTTTTAATGGCCTGGGTTTCGGTGCGGTCATTGAGCAGGGTAGCCGTGCCGTGGGCGTTAATATAGTCGATATCAGCGGGGGTGAGCTTGGCCTTTTCCAGCGCCAATCTCAGGGCTCGGGCGGCACCCTCGCCCTCGGGGGCAGGCTGGGTGAGATGAAAGGCGTCGCTGGTAGCGCTGTAGCTGGCGAGCTCAGCCAGGATGGGAGCGCCGCGCTCCAGGGCGTGTTCGGCGTCTTCGATGACCATGATGGCGGCGCCTTCGCCCAGGACAAAGCCGTCGCGCTCGGCGTCGAAGGGGCGGCAAGCCGCCTTGACGCCGTTATTGCTGGTGGACAGGGCGCGGAGAGAGTTGAAGGCGGCCACGATGAGGGGAACGACGGGCGCTTCGGCGCCGCCGGCTATCATCACCTTGGCGTCGCCGGCTCTAATCGCCTGGTAGGCCTGGCCGATAGCGTCGCTGCCGCTGGAGCAGGCCGAGGACGGCGAGTAGCTCAAGCCCTTGGTGCCCAGTACCAGGGAGACCTGCACCGAGGGGGCGTCGCCGGTCATGGTCGGCGCCAGGATGGGGCTTATCCGTTTGGGACCGGCTTCGTTTAGTATTTTGAGCTGTTCCGAGATGGAGAGCAGCCCGCCGACGCTGCTGCCGATGATAACGCCCGTATCCTCGGTGTTGCCGTTGTTTATCTTCAATTGCGCGGACTCTACCGCCTGGAGGGAGGCGGCTACGGCGAACTGGGTGAAGCGGTCCATGCGGTGGGCTTCCTTGCGGCCGACATAAACCAGGGGGTCGAAATCCCTGGCTTCGGCGGCGAACTTGGTTTCGAGGGGCGCCGGGTCAAAGCCGGAGATATAGTCAACCCCCGATTTGCCGGCAATGAGAGCCGCCCACATGTCGGGGATGTTGAGCCCAACCGGGCTGATGGCGCCCATACCGCTGACGACCACTCGCTTGCCGTTATAGCCGTTATGATTTGTTTCCTTCGTCATTTCAACTTACTTTAAGATTCTTTCCGGTGCTTTTTCCGGCTTGGCTGCCGGCACCTCAACACCGCCGTTGACCAGATAGTCTATTACGCTGTCGGAGGGGTTGATGTGGGGTGGCTTGAGGTGAGCCAGGTCGGCACCAGCCGCCTGCTGCCTTATCATATAGCTCTGGAAGGCATTTTGGGGTAGTATGGTTACCTCTAGCGGCCTCAAGCCCAGAAACGCTTCCAGGTCGGCGTAGGGAGCATCCAGCCTTTTCAGTTCGCGGTGTATCGACCTGGCTATCTGCTCCTCGTTAATATGCCCGTTTTCGCCGAGCTCAAGATAGAGATGCAGTATCGGGATTTCCTTAAGCTCCTTGCGCACCGTCCATTCTTTGTAGGTTATCCCTGAGTTTTCTATAGCCTGCCAGATGACCTTTTCCGTTAGTCGGGTGAAGCCAGCGATGTCAATCATATCGTCAACGCGGGCGTGGAAGGCCATCTGGGGGATGTCTATGCCCAGATTTTCGTTGCGCTGGGCGGTTATCTTGACCATATCGCCCAGCTTATAGCGGATAAGCGGCCCCCCGTAGAAGTTGGTAATGACCAGCTCGTACTTCTCTCCTGGCGTAATCTCGTCTAGCAGCAGGGTCTGGGGCTGGTAGAAGGGGTCGTCCCGGGATTTCAGGCTTTCCCTCTCGGGAATGAACTCTAAGAAGTTGAGATGAGGGATAAAGGTCATGCCCTGGTAGTCCCAGGTCTGGGTGGCCATGATTATGCCCTCGGTGCCGCCGTAGACATCCAAAGGATACCTCCCCCACATCTCCTTGACCTTCTCCCGGAATACCGAGCCGTCGGAGCCAGTAGAGACCAGCCCTTTGAGCTTCCAGATATCCTTGGGCATGAGGGGTCGGCGGGCCAGCTTGCTCTTGGCTATCCCTTTTAGCACCCGGGCTAGCGCCCTGGGGTTGCCCAGCAGCGATTTTAGCTCTATCTTGCGGTTATGCTGACTGAAGCGTTCGCCGATAGCTACCAGTACGCTGGAAAGAGCGAAGAACAGGTCCAGCCCCTCGGCCAGCGCCATTTTGAAACCGAGCTGCACCCTGTCTTCAAAGGACATGGACTCGGCCGCCTTTACTGGCGGCAGGAACTCAAAAAGCTCATGTGGGGCGGCGTGGATGAGCGCGCCGGTGGTGTAGGGTGGGGGGGCTAGGGCGTAGAGGAACTTGTCCTTTCTCTTGTAGCTGATTTCGCCCTTCCGGTTGCAGCAGGCGAAGGTCAGGCAGGCGAAGAGCAGTGAGCGCAGTTCGGCAAACTGCCGTTTGGTAACCGGCACCCACTTGAAGGGGTATTCGCCCGACCGGCCCGAGGTGTGTTGCCAGAACAATGGTTTCTGGGGCAGGGCACGCTCGTTTTTGGTGAGCAGGAAGGGTTCGTAATCGGCATAGGTGGTCAGCGGCACCAGCCTGCGGAATTCCTCCACCGTTTCCGGCTCGGCGCCCTGCATGATGCTCCTGCCCAGCTTGCACCTCTTGAGCAGTTGAAGCTGCTCCAGGAGCAGCCGCCGCTGGATATCCATGCAGTCTTCAAGGCTCAGGTCAATAAAGCTGCAGCACCTTTGCCATAGTTCTTCGTTTTTACCCTGGACAAGTAATTCAGCTTCTGTAGTCATTTTCTAGTCCTCCTGGGGATTTTTTAGTTCCCGGTCTGCTTGAGTGAGTTTATGAAGGCGCTTAGGCTCCGGCGGTTGGGGATTAGCATCGGAGTCTGGCGCCGGTAGTTGTCGTAGCCGGCAAACATCCTGCCGAAGAAGTACCTGTCCTGAACAGCCACCAGGACGATATCGAGCAAGAGCCATATCGGGGCGGCGATGAGCATTAGCCTCGACCTGGAGACCAGAATCAGAGCCACCAGGAGCAGGGTGAACCAGTGTACTCCGGGGTGGCGGACGAGGGCGTAGAGCCCGCTGGTTATCAGCTTGTCCCCGACGCCAGTGGCGACATAAGTCTTGCCGAAGGGGAGCTTGATGAACAGGGAGTAAATCAACATGAAGAGGGCGATGGGCAATAGCGCCCAGCCCAGCCAGCCTGACCAGAGGGGTAGCGCCAGCTTGTCCGGGGAAAGGCAAAGCATAATAATGGAGAAGACCAGCAAACCGTTGCCGACCAGCATGGTGAGGGGTTTTAGCCCCGGTATCCTTTTTAAGGAAACGATGTCGAGAAGTTGGACTGACAGGAAGCCAAGTCCGCCCAGAACTATATAAATCATGCTTACGCTTTCCTCTGCCGATGTTCTAAGTTCGCCAAATGGCTGATTGGATTAGTTTGACTATGGCAGATTGCGCTGGAGAAGGGAAGGTACAATGTTCTAGTATAATGTTCTACAGCAGTGGGGAGGTAAAAAAACCCCCTTCTTTTGGAGAAGGGGTTAAAAAACGGGGGTAAGATTTTAGTCCCGGCGGGCTATTTCCATTTAATCTTGGCTTCTTTGCCCTCGCCTTCAGAGTTCAGGTTGTTTTCCAGCTCTTCCAGCTTGCTGCTCATCTCCTGGAATTCCTCTTTTGGAGAGTCTTTACCTAGCTCAAGCCCGTAGCTGACGAAGAAGTCGAGACAACTTTTGAGCAGGACCTTCATATCCTGCTCGAAGGCTTGAATCTCTTCTCGGGTGGCGTATTGCTGTTTCTTGGCTACCTCTTTTAGCTGACTATCGATGAGGGAAAGAATCTCTTCCCGGCTGGCCCCCTGTTTCTCGCTGCTGCTCTCTTTGAACTGGTTCTCAATAAGGAAGTTGATAAATTCGGCCTGGCTCAGGTCGCCTCGGTTCTCGTCAATCCTCTTGATGACCTCCGCGGGCAGTATCAGCATTCTTTTTTCGGCCATATTCTCTCCCTTAAGATTCTTCCTCTCCGTTTAGCTCCAGTATCTCCAGGATGCCCTCTATGCTGCGCAGCAGCCTGAGCCCTTTCCTGGTCACTCTGTAGGTCACCACGGGGTTGCCCACCGTCACCTTGGTGATAAAACCCATTTGCAGCATAAATGTGAGGTATTTTTGCAGCTGGCGATAGCTCATGTTGGCGCTGTACATTATCTCGGTCTTGCCAGCTTCACCGAGCCGTAGCATGTCGGCTATAACTTCGATACTTGACCTTCGGCGTTCTAACTTCATCGTGCGCCTACTATGAGTACTATAGCGTTATATCCTATCCCACGTCAAGGGGGGTTGTCAAGAGGGTCGCCATAATCTTTAATGACTAAAATAGCCCCCGATACCAGCTTAAGATATCATTTCCCCAGAGCAGGGTGACTATGGAGGCCAGGGCCAGGAAGGGGCCGAAGGGGATAGCCTCCTTGCGCTTCTTTATCTTCAGCAACAGCAGTAGCGCCGCCACCACCCCGCCTAAGACCACCCCGATGAGCAGGGCGACAAAGACGAGGGGGAAGCCGAAGACCAGGCCGATGAGCGCCGCCAGCTTGACATCGCCCCAGCCCATACCCCCCCTGGAAACGATAACGATGAGTAGGAATATGCCCAAGCCGATGCCCCCGCCCGCCGCCGCCCTTCCGATGAAGGGGACTATCTCAACATCGGGGATGGGGGTGCTGAAAATAGCGCTTATGAGAAGGGCCGCGACTATGGCCGGGAGGACTATCTTATTGAGGATAAGCCCTTTCTCCCAATCGATGACCATGAGCACGATAAAGATGCAGCTATAGAAGAGAGCGATGGCCAGCTCGACGCTCAAGCCGAACCACCAGCAGGCCAGGCCGAAGAGGGCGGTGGTGCCCAGCTCCACCCAGAGTATGCGCTTTGGGATAGCCGCCCCGCAGTAGCGGCAGCGGCCGCGCAGCCAGAGGTAGCTGAAGATGGGGATGAGATCTTTTGCCGCCAGGCGGCGATTACAGGCGGTGCAGTGGGAAGGGGGGAAAACGAGTGACTGGTGGGCGGGAATGCGGTCGATACAGACATTAAGGAAGCTGGCGATAATCATGCCGAGCAGGCAGAAGAAAACGATAACAGCGGCTTCCATTACCCTCTATTTTGTCTGCTTAAAGCGATAAAGTCAATAAGGCTGGCTGTCTTATAGTTAATTAGTACCATTTTTGGCTAAAATAGCTTCTGATATGTTGACTTCCTATGCCTAGCCACATATACTGGCTATGCTGAGCGTGGCTAGTGGCCAGCCTGGAGGAGAGAAATGACGAAAGCGAAAAAGTCTCGGACTCCAAAAGCGGATAAGACCCGGGCCACCGGGGTGGGGAGTGAAAAAGCGTCCAAGCCGGTGGCGGCGATGCTGGCGGGTAAATTCGTGATTATTAAGCCCGAGCTTGATTTTAGCAGTGAGCTGGGCTTTAGCTACCCTGTTGTGGAGAAGCTGCTGGGGGTGGGGGTGCCGGAGGCGGTAGCGGTTCTGGAGTCCCTGGTGGATAAGGGGGCGCTGGTCAAGGAGTTCTTCGACCGTGTTTTGCGCTGTCCCCACTGCCGCTCGGTGAACCTGAGGCCTGCCAGCTGCTGCCCTAGATGCGGTTCCCGAAACCTGGTGCGGGGGCGGGTCTTAGAGCATATCTCCTGCCGTTTTGTCGGGCTGGAGGACGAGTTCGTTAACAAGGACAGCTATATTTGCCCCAAGTGCGGCTCGGAGCTGCACATCATCGGTGGCGACTACCAGAGCCTGGGCTTGATGAGCAAGTGTCAGGACTGCTACGAGATATTCGCTCAGCCGGAGATACAGTGGCGCTGCCTGAAATGCGGGGTGCTGACTCCCCCGGACAGCATTAACGAGGTGGACGTCTATTCCTATCGTTTCAACGAAGCCAGGCGTGAGTGGCTGGAGTTCGAGGTCAAGCCCAAGGCGCAGCTGATTGATTTCTTGAAGAAGCTCGGCTACGAGGTTGCCGAGGACGCCGTGGTCACGGGGAGGTCGGGGGCGGAGCATAAGATAGACATATTAGCCACCAAGGACGACGGTATCGTCGTCCACGATATCGCTATCGGTATCAAGGTGGTCGGAGGGGAGATTGGGCTGGGGGAGGTATGCGACTTCGACGATATCGCCTATGACAGCGGTATTCACGATAAGGTGCTGGTGGTACAGCCCGGGCTGCGCCCGGAAGCCGAGAAGTTTGCCAGCCAGCAGAGGATAAAGGTGCTCAAGGTGAGGGGGCTGGAGGAGGTGCTGGCCGAAAGCGCCGCCAAGCCCGCCGCCAAGGCGGGCAAAGCGCCTTTTGAGTTTCAATCCAAGTCACAGCTCATCGATTACCTGAAGCGGCTCGGCTACCAGGTGCGGGAGAACGCTAATGTCATGGGGAGGTCGGGGGCCAGCCACAAGCTGGACATACTGGCCACCAAGGACGACGGTATCGTCGTCCACGATATCGCTATCGGGGTGGAGGTGGGGAAGGAACCGGTGGGACTGGACAAGCTGTTTGCCTTCGATAATAAAGCCTATGACATCGGCATTCTGGATAAGGTCTTTATCACCGTCCCCGCGCTGGCTAAAGAAGCCCGCCAGTTCGCCCAGCGGCAGAGAATCAAGGTCTTCGAAGCCGCCGAGCTGGAACCCTCCCGATAGCCCTTCTGGGCTGTCCAATGCTCACTTTTCCTGACCATATTTTCACGCCTGCCACCCTTACTAATGGGCTATGGGTGCTTAAAACCCACCTAAAACTAGCCCCATATTACTAGACATTACTATTGCTAATCATGACCATTGGACTATTGACCACAGGAGGCACAGGTAATATCATTATTATACTTAACAATAGTTAGGTTGAGTTGAGTCTGGATAACAAAAAGGAGGTGAAATGATGAGGAGGTTATTCAAGAGCTTTCGCAAGGGCGAGAAGGGCTTCACTCTCATTGAGCTGCTGGTAGTTATTGCCATACTGGGTATTATTGCGGCTATCGTGGTACCTAACTTTGGCAACTTCTTCGGCAGAGGCCAGTCCGAGGCTTGTCAGATTGAAGAGCGAATGGTTAAAACCATTACCATAGCCTATGCTTCAGACACCGGTGAATGCCCGACGGCGATTGGCGACCTGGACGAGTACTTCGAGGACCCGCTCGCCATAGCGGGTAGCTACACCTTTGCCGGCACTTACCCGAACTGCACGGTAACGCAGGACGATCCTTGTCCGGCAGCGTCTGAATGATAACTTAGAAGCCCTAGCCCATAGGAAGCACAGGGAAGGAGCTTATTGGTGAGGTTATCTACCTTACCAATAAGCTTCTTTCTTTATGCGCGCCACCCCCGTTTGATATCTTTTCCCGCCCCTCCCCCAAGTTTTTTTACCCACACCAACCCGCCCACAAACGTCTTCCAAAGGGGGACTCCGTCCCCCTTAAGAACCCCCTGAGAATTATGTATGAATCGACACTATTTTAGATTTCAAACCCTCAAAGTAAGGGGTTAATAGGGGTTTAACCTCTATAGGGTGGGGTAACGCACCCTCAAGTAAGAGGTATAAGAGGAGTCTAACTCCTATTGGGTGGGATGGGTGGGACAGAAAGACCTACGCAAAACAAGGTGGGGTGGGGAGAAGGAAACTGGATCCCCGCCGGAGTTTACCCCGTACACTGGATACGGGGCGGGAATGACAATGGGGAGGTTGGGAGAGAAGTATATAGAGGTGACCCTGCCAAGCAGGGCAAAGCAGGGGTGGGGCGAAAAACCCGGGGTGGGGTGGTAGGGTTTAAGCGTTGTTGCTTACGCTGTTTACGTTTATCTTGCCGATGAGTTTTTCTACTTCCGGGCGCTCGTTGCAGAAAGCGAGCAGGGTCTCACCAGCGATGATCTGCTTGAGGTAGAGGTTAACCAGGGCTTCATCCAGCGATATCATGCCGATATCCCGGTGGGTGCGGATTACGTTGGGGAGCTGGTATATTTTGCCTTCGCGGATGAGGTTCTTCACCGGCGGGTTAGCCAGCATAATCTCGACGGCCGCTATCCGGCCGATGCCGTCAGCCCGGGGTACGAGCACCTGGCAGAGCACGCCGATAAGCAGCGAAGCCAGCCGTGCCTGGGCGAGGTGACGTTCCTCGGGGGGGAACAGGTCTATTACTCTTTCCATAGCCTGAGTGGCGCTGGGGGCGTGGCCGGTGCTTAAGACCAGGTGGCCGGTTTCGGCTATGGTGAGCACCGCTGCCGCCGTATCCACGTCCCGCATCTCGCCGACCAGGATGACGTCGGGGTCCTGTCTCAGGACGTGCTTGAGGGCGTTGGCGAAGGACATGGTGTCGCTGCCCAACTGACGCTGGGTTATGGCGCATTTTATGCTGGGGTGGACGTATTCGATGGGGTCTTCGATGGTGACCACGTGGCGGCTTTGGATGAGGTTGAGGTGGTGAATCATCGCCGCCAGGGTGGTGCTCTTACCGCTGCCGGTGGGGCCGGTGACGATTATCAGACCCCTCGGCTTTATAGCCAGCTGCTTGCATATATCGGGCAGCTCGAGCTCGTCTATGGTGGGGATTTTGGCGGGTAATATCCTTATGGCCAGGCTGATAGCCCCGCGTTGCTGGGCGGCGTTGCACCGCAGGTGGCCGACGTCGGGCAGGTTGTAGCTGAAGTCGAGCTCCAGGTTCTTGCCGAAGACGGCCTGCTGCTCGGGGGAGGTCAGCTGTTCGAAGGCCTGCTTTATCTCCTCGCCGGTAAGCGGCGCGGCGGCATCACCGACTGATTGCAGCGAGCCGTCGACGCGCAGCAGCGGCGGGCTGGAGGCGACCAGGTGAACATCGGAAGCCGCCCTATCTTTCGCGGTGCGTAACAATGCCAGAATGTCCATATTTTTACCCTTTTATTTTAACAGAAACTCAAAGTTAAGTCCTATTATTTTGTCATCCTCCTCTACGGCTTCTATGGCTGAGATAACCACATTAGAGAACCGGCCGCTGTTTCGGAGCGCCCGGGCGTAGCTGAAAATACTGCCTTCATTGGCGGCGAACCCGGTGAGCGTTACCGTATCGCCGATGTGATTGACCGCGGTCAATAGATTACCCGGCTGGAGGCTTACGATAGTGCTCATATCTCCGTTGATCTTGCTCCGAGCCTCTGAAAGGTTGCTAGAGGTTTCATCAAAGACACCAGCGGTGGCTTCCAGCCCGGCAATCTGCGGGCTTATCAGTGCAATCTCTTCCTCTAGCTTCCCTATTTCCTGGTTTTCCGTGGCGACCAGGATTTCCAGGGGGGTTAGCTCGTCATTCAATACGCTGAGGTAGTTGGACTTGTTGGCCACCATGATTCCCAGATAGACGAGTATGCCCAACCCGATAGCGATGGCGATGGGGGCGATGATGCTGGGTAGCCGCACCGCCTTGGGTCGGTAGACTTCGGGAAGGGTGTTGATATTGACCAGGGAGAAGTTGTTCCCTTCCTTTTCGGGCATCAGCTCCTTTAGGCCCAGCCCGATGTTGACCATAAACTCGTTGGCGTCAAAGCCTTCGGGGGATTCCACCGGTGAGGGCATTACTGATACCGGGTGAGTCGATTTTTCCGCCAGCGCCTGCCAGTTTTCCGGCTTCCGGGCCAGGTCACCGCAGACGAGCATAGGCACCGCCGCATCCAAAGGCTCTTCCTGGCGGTGGCTGGAGTTGTAGAAGGCGATGGTCCGGTCAATCTCCTCAGTGACGGTGTCCAGCCTTTCGTTTAGCGGTTCCGCCTCGCCGGGTAGGGATAGCCGACGGATTAGCTGTGGTATCCGGTCAACTATCACCATAATATCGAGGTGGTCGGCTCGGGCGTTGACGATTATGGAACGGGGTTGGTTGGCGGCGCGGCACAGCGCCAGCGGCGCCAGGTCCATCATATAGGGCTGGAGGCCGGCCTTGTGTAGCGTCTGGTAGAGCATGTCGGCGATGTTGCGGGGGAAAGCGGCCAGAAATACGAGCTTTTCCCCCTGGGCGGTGGTGATGGGCTGGTAGGATAGATAGACCTCTTCCAGGGGCACCGGTATCACCCTTTTCGCCTCGCGCTTTACCGCTTCGGGCAGCACCGCCTCGGGGAGTTCGGGGAGGGTTATGATACGATATACCGAGTTATGCCCGCTGATGCCAGCGATGACCCGGCCCACGCTCATTTTTTGCAGCTTGAAGAGCTCCTTGAGCTTGGCCACTACCTGGGCTTCGTCGACGATAAGGCCCTGGTTGACCAGGCCCGGCTCCAGGGGCATTATAGCCCACTTTTCCACCCGCTCGCCGTGCATTACCAGCAGGTTAATGGCGTCGTCTCTGATAAACAGTGTTGTAACTTTCTTGGCCATGACTATTCACCCTCATAACTATAAATTATTATTTGAAGGAATGCCGCAGGTTGTTTCTCATCACCGGCTTCGGGCACTTCCATGCTTATCATTTCCACGCTGGCGGAGTTGAAATACTCGCCGTTGACGACATCGTCAATAAAGTTCAGTATGTGCGAGACAGTACCCCGCACCTCCACCTCGAAGGTGGTGTTGTCGAAGGTAATCTCCTCAACCTCGTTTTCGCGGGGTTCTGAGGCGACGAGGCTCATGACCTCCAGGCCGTTGTCATCGGCAATCGAGAATATTTCCTCGTCGTACTCGATGCTGGCCACTGTCTTGGGGAATTTCCCCTGGCTCTGGAAGTAGGCTGTCTCGGCTTCGTCCAGCTCGTTCTCCATCTGGGCCAGCTGGCCGGTCAGGTCTTCCCTGTCCGAGACAAGCGTGGCCAGCACGGCCTGGGTTACATCCAGGTTTTCCTCCAGCTGCTTGGCGTCGCCCGACTGGCTGGCATTTAGCGCCACCATGACCGCCGAGGCAATAACGAAGATGCCTATTCCCAGAATCCACAATCCTATCTTACTTAGTTTCATTTTCTTCGCTCCGTTAAGTTATTGCTTTATCCTTCTATAAGGTAAGTAATAGTACCTCCGGTGACCGTCTCACTGCGGAAGGCGATGATGAGATAGATGAAGTTAAGCAGCTCCGCAGTGTAGAGTTCTGAGCCGGCAAAGTTGAGCACTATCGTAGCCGAAGAGTCACCCGGCTCTATTAGTCCGCTTTCCCAGCTAACTTCAAAGGTATCGATATCAACGCCGTCTACTTCCTCGCCGCCGAACCCTGTCGAACGACTATTCCAGACGTTGTTGGGACTACCGTCAATGTTGTCCATACGCGGCATGGGCCAGCCCCATTCTGCGTAGAGGGGAATGCTGTCCCAGAGCTTGTATGAGTTGGGTATCTCGGGTCCTTCAAGGCCTTCGGGCGCGTTTATGGCGATGAAGTCACCGGAGTAATAGTCGTCGCCGTCACCGAGGAAGCAGGTTATGGTGGCGGCCGTCTCTTCAATGATTTCACCGGTATCGGGGTCCGTAATCGGGTCGGGGACGAGGAAGCCGCTGATGGGGAAGCTTATTCCCGGGCCGTTGGGAGCGATATAGCGGAAGTCGCCGGTGGCAAGGTCGAAGAGGTAGAGTTGATGCCTCTGGGTCTCGGGGCTGGAGTAGACTATTATCAGCGACCAGCCGGCATAGGCCCACTGACTGTCGGCGTCGTCCGTGCCTTCTACATCGCCCACGGTGTAGGTGGCGTTGCCGTGTCCATCGGTGAACTCCTGTACCAGGGGGGTTACGTCAACCTTGCAGCAATAGGAGTAATCGTTTTCCGGGGTGTCTTCGTTTGCCACTACCTTCCAGCTATTGGCGAATATGTTTTCGGTACCTTGCGCCGGCACGGTGGGGTTGCCGTATTCGTCGTCTTCGAGGTAGACCTGCTCACCGTCTATCTCAAGCCTAACTTCGGTATCGGCTATCGTCTCCTGCTCTAGCTTGCCCGTGATTTTGATGTCGTCGATATAGCAGTATTCGTCGCCGCCCATTCCCCCGTCATCGAAGTCTCTTATCCGGAACTTCATCTTGAAGTTGGCGGTGAGGAGGTATTCTTCTGGGATAGCGGTGGTGAAGGTCTGAGGCCACGTGCTGCTGCTACCGTAAAAGACGTTGTACCAGCCACTCCAGGTGCCGCCACCATCGCTAGAGAAGGCGTAATCCAGGCCCTCATTGCCGTCCAGCCGACCCCCTGTCCAGTACTTGAAGGAGAGGGTGACCGATTCGTAGATGCTCAGTGGCACGGGGTTTTTCATTACCAGTTCCGGGTTACCCCCGGAATAATGATGCGCCTGGAACACCCAACTGTACCACGGGTGTCGGTAGGAGCTCCAATCGATTTCGGGCCACCAGTATTCGTAGATGTCATCGCAAGTATCAATGAATACCGTTTCCTCCTCTTCGCCGGCTATTAACCAGGCCGACCAGTAAAGGAAGGCAGCGTCTACATGGGCATTGGCGGGGATGTTGTTCACGGTGGCATCGCTGTCGGCAAGCAGGTGGTCTCGCACTGGACCGAACCAGTCTGGCTCTAGGTTCAGCATCAGGGTGTTGCCTATGGCGCGGTAGTCCCCGTTTATGCCGGAGACCAGCTGCCGCGGGTCGCTCTTGATGGCGTAGGCATCAATGGTGGTGCCGTCATCTCCGCCGGCTACGGAGTTGATGTGATACACGCTGACATCAGCGTCCCAGCTATAGGGAAAGCCGGCGACACCGCTGGCGGTTAGCCAGGAGACCGCTTCGGGATTGCGCTGCGAAGCGGGGTTATCGCGAAGGAAGTTGAAGGTAAATGAGTAAGTCATCGGGTTGTCCGTCTCGCTGACCCCGGGGAAGGCGGTAAGGGGGGCGGGTTCGTCGAAACTCCAGACGACAACCTCGCCGCCCTTGTGGTCGTCAATGTCCCGGGTGTAGTCCAGTTCAGCGGCAGCAAGGGCTTCTTCCAGCGCCACAGAGTCCTCACCCGATTCGTCATAGCTATAGCCGGGCGGCAGCCAGACCCCGATTGAAGTGATGTAGAGGTCGGGGTCGCCCGTTTCCTGTTTATAGTGTATCTTGACCTGCTGGGTCAGCTCGGCGGAGACACAGCCGGCAATTATCAGTTTGTCGGTGCCGGCAAGCCGGTTGGCCTCATCAAGGTCGGCTGGCTCGGCTATATCGGCAACCCAGACATTTTCTATCTTAACCTCTACATCTATGCCATTTACGTTAAGGTCATAGGGGCCGTATTCGGTATCATAGTCATAGCGTTCGTAATTGCCGAACAGCTCTTCCAGGTGGTCGTATTTTATCTGCCACAGGCCGTCTTCGACGCCGGCGTCGGCGGCATAGAATTCGTCAGCCATCCTCTCGTAGGCCTGGCTGACTTTAAGCCCCGAGGTGGTATAGGTTAGCGTGGGCGCCAGAATAAGCCCGGCAATCACCATAAGAATGAGGACCATAGGCAGCGCCTGCCCCTTCTCGGTTTTTATTAGTCTTTTCAGCATCCTTTTCATCTTCATAATTCTGACCTGTTATATGCTGGGCCTGGGAGTGACGCTATATACCCTGCTTTCGCTTACCTGCTGCGAGCCGAATCCGACGGTGGCGGTCAGGATAAAGGCAATCCCGTCAGCTTCGGGGTCGCGTTCACAGCTAACGAATTCGAAGACATAGCTGCTCTCCGGGAGACCCTCAATATAATGTTCTCGCTTAAGTTCGTTATTTTCCAGGCTGTAATCAACCCGGTGGGTCTTGTTATCTTCCCACCCGTACCAGGTCAGCCTGATGATGTAGCCTTCGGGCCACTCCACGATTTGGGCCATGCCGACATCACGGCTGATTTCGCGCCCGGCATTTTGCACTCGGCTTAGGGCGTCCAGGTGGTTGTTGGCGCGGGCTTCCCCGTCGAACACCTGGAAGGTTATCATGGTGACGGTGCCCGTGATGATGCCGGTAATAGCCAGAGCTATCAGCAGCTCGATGAGGGTGAGCCCCACCTGGCCTTTTACTATTGTTTTCAGCCGTTTCATCACTAGCCTGCCTTGTAGCCCTCCAGCGTGATTACCGTTTTCTCTTCAGGCGTGTCTTTGGGGAAGGTTATGGTTACGGTTATCTTCTGCAAGCCATCGTCATTGTCGTCGCCGTCATCCATGGGGTCGAGCCACTCGGCTTCGACGGTGGCGGTATAGTCTTCATAGCCATCGGGGAGTTTGTGGCTTCCCTGGACCCACCAGTCGGGGAAATGCCCGGTGGGCGAAGTACCGGTGGGCGATGTCCCGCGCAGCTGGTAAGACCAGGGGGTGCTGCTGTAGTCCTGGCTCTTAACGTATTCCATCTCGCTTCGAGCCAGGCTTTCGGCAGTAGCATGCTTGTCGGAGGTAATAATAGCGGCGGACGAAGTAGCCAGCGCGCCCAGGAAGGCAATGCCGATTATGCCCAGCAAGCCTAAGGCTATTATCACCTCAACCAGGCCAAAGCCCCTTTGCTTTCTTAGCCGCTTTATCATCTAGAAGTTCACCTGCCCGTAGATAGAATACATGGCTGAGACCAGCGATATGGCGATGAAGGCGATGACGACGCCGATGATAACGGTTATGGCGGGCTGGATGAGCCCCACCGCCGAGCTGGTCCTGTCGTCAGCCTCGACTTCATAGGTCTGAGCTACCGTGGCTAGCGTGGTATCAAGGTGGCCGGTCTCTTCGCCGACGCCGACCATCTGTACCATGAGGGGTAGGAATATATTTCGTTTAGCCATAGGTTTGGATAGGCCTTCACCTCGGATGAGCTCCTGTTGGACCTCGGTTAATGCCTTGCTGATGACCTTGTTGTTGGTGCCGTGGATAGCCTGCAACATTACCTCGGGTAGAGGTAAGCCGACCCTAAAGAGCAGGGCTATGGTGCGGCAACAGCGGGCAAGCTCACTTAAGAGGTTAATCCGCCCGATAACGGGCATAGTGAGCAGCAGCTTATCGAGCTGGTATTTCCCCGCGGGCGTTCTTACATACAAGTAGCCGACGATAGCCAGGGCTACTACCCCCAGCAGGAGAAAGACACCGTAATCGATAAGCCATTCCGAAATGCTGATGAGCAGTTGCGTTGCCATCGGCAGGTCGGCGCCGAGGGAGCGGTAGAGGCCGGTAAAGGCGGGGAGGACAAAGGTGATGAGCACCGAGATGACGACGAAGGCGATAATGGCCACGATAACGGGGTAGGTGAGGGCGCTTTTAATCTTCTTTTCCGTCGTCGCGCTTCTCTCGATGTAGTCGGCCATCTGTCGGAGCACTACCTCAAGGTTACCCGCCTGTTCGCCCGCAGCCAGGGTGCGGGCGTATAGTTCGGGGAATGCCCGCGGGTGTTTGCCTAAGGCAGCCGATAGCGAGCTGCCCCCGCGGATATCGGAGGCAACGTCACCCAGCACTATCTGCAGGGTGCGGTTGGTTACCTGGCTCTGTAAGAGCTCTAGGGAAGTTACAATGTCGGTGCCCGATTCCAGGAGCAGGGCTAACTGGCGGGAGAACATTATTATTTCTCTCGGCTTTACCCGGGTGAAGCGGGCCGCCATCTTTTGCATGTTAAAGAAGGGGACTATTTCCTTAAGGCTGACCGTCTGGTAGCCGCCGTAGCTGAGCAGGTTGAGCGCAGCTTCTTCATTGGTGGCCGAAAGCTTGCCTTTGACCAGCCTTTTGTCTTCGGTATAGGCTACATATTTAAACTCCATTTCTTATCCCCCATACTAGCCTGTGGAGTAGGCATTACGCAGCACCTCAGAAGGAGTGGTGATGCCCCCCTTTACCTTACGCATACCATCGTTCATCATGGTAACCATGCCGTCTTTGAGCGCCCGCGCCCGAATCTCGGTGCTGCTGGCGCGGTTGACGATCATCGTTCTGATGGTATCGCTCATAGTGAGAATCTCGAAGATACCGATTCTGCCCCGATAACCGGTGTAGGCACAGGACTTGCAGCCGGTGCCGTAGAGGAATTCGGTCTTTTTCTCCCCCGTCTCTTTTTCGTAGGCTATCTGTTCCACCAGCGGAGCCTCAATGAGGTGGCCGCAGTCGGGGCAGATGCGGCGCACCATTCGCTGGGCGACGACGCCGATAACGGCGGAGGCAGTCAGGAAGGGCTCTATCCCCAGGTCGGTGAGTCGGGAGAGCACGCCGGTGGAATCGCTGGCATGGACGGAGGATAGCATCAGGTGGCCGGTTAGAGCGGCCTGGACGGCTATGTCGGCCGTTTCGGGATCGCGTATCTCGCCGACCATGATTACGTCGGGGTCGAGGCGGAGTATGCTCCGCAGTCCCGTGGCGAAGGTAATGCCGGCTTGAGTATTGACCTGAATCTGGTTGATATCCTTAAAGCGGTACTCCGCGGGGTCTTCAATAGTAATAATGTTCCTTTCCAGGCAATCAAGAGAATTGATTGAGGCGTAGAGGGTGGTGGTTTTACCAGCGCCGGTGGGGCCGCTGGTCAAAATCATGCCGTAGGGAACCTTGAGCATATTCTCGTATTTTCCCAGGCTATCGGCTAACATGCCGAGCTCGGATAGTTGGAGAGTCGCCACTGATTTGTCCAGAAGGCGCAACTCGGCCATCTCCCCGTTAACGGTGGGGGCGGTGGCTACCCTTATGTCTATCCCCCGCCCCTTGGCCTGGGCGGTGAACTGTCCGTCCTGGGGGCGGTGGCGGTCGGCAATGTTCAGGTCGGAAAGGATCTTGATTCGGGAAACGAGGGCAAGATGTATGTTGAGTGGCAGGGACATCATATCTTGAAGGGTACCGTCAATGCGGTAGCGCACCCTTAATCTATCTTCTTCAGGCTCGATATGGATGTCGGAGGCGCGGGCTTTGACCGCCTCTTCGATGATGAGGTTGAGGGCTTGCGCCAGGGGGGCATCGGTATCGGCGGTAATAGCCAGCCTTTCCTCGGTGACATCACTGGGGATGGTAACGCGGGAAATCTGTTTTTCAATCTCGCCGTAGCCCTTATAATTGAAGTCAATGGCTTCCCTGATTTCTCTGGCGTCGGCGGCTACGGGTTTAATCCTCATCCGGCACAGGGCAGAGAAGGCTTCGAGGGCAAAGATGTCGGTGGGGTCGGCCATGGCTACTTCCAGGGTCTTGCCCGATACAGCCACGGGTATGGCATTATACCTTCTGGCCATCACCTCGGGGATTAACTGCAGGGCTTCGGGTTGGACGGCCTGGCTTAGTTGCTGTTTCTCGGCCTTGGTTTGGGGAGCCTTGGGCTCCTCTTTGCTCAGTACAGT
>DAOUMR010000080.1:0-53473 GCA_034409905.1 Dehalococcoidales bacterium
TATCTTCGTACTCGAGGACGGCGATGTCCTTGAGTTAGGCCCCAACGGGGGCAAGGTGACGGGCAAGGTCAGCTCGGGCAACGTCTATGTCGACGGCCTGAGCGTGGGCGACATCGGCAGCGTGGTCTTGCGCAACCGCCGTATGCTCTCCCGCGACGGCATCGTGGTGGTGATTATCGCCACCAACCGCCAGACGGGCAAGCTGGTGGGGAGGCCCGATATCGTCTCCCGCGGCTTTGTCGATACCAGGGAATCTAAAGACATGATTGAAGAGAGCCGCGACCTGGTAGCCAAGGCTTTCGACCACAGCGGCGGCCGTCCCGCCGACTGGGACTATTTCAACACCAAGGTCAGGGACATACTGAACAGGTTCTACTATGACCAGACCAATCGCCGACCCATGATTCTGCCGGTTGTGGTCAAGGTGTAGGCATGGCTAAGAAGCGAGCCACTACCAAGCGTCAGCCCCGCTCTCAGACCGCCAAGCCCAAGGGGGGTTCGGGGGGCAACCGCGCTTCTCGCTTCATCTTTTCGGCGCCGGTGCGCCGACTGATACTGACTGTCATCTTCCTGGGGCTGCTCATCTGGCAGTGGACCAATATAACTAACTGGCTGGACAGCGTCTGGAGCGGCACCACCGACCTCTTCGGCTGGGGGCTGCTCTTCTTCTTTCTTGCCCTCGGCTTTATCATCGGGGTGATATGGGGACGGCGGGTGCTGGCCGTTATCTACCACTGGAACCAGTGGCTGGGCGCCGTCGCCTTTATCTTCGTCGTCTGGGGGATACTGGCCTTCGCGGGGCTGGGGGGCAGCTTCGGCGAGGGCATTATCGGCGACTCCGGCGTCGGCGGAGTCTTCAGGCTCCTGGGGCTGGTGCTCCTGGGTATCATCTTAATCGCCCCCGGCTTTTGCTGGCGGCTTATTAAAAGATTCTTTAGATGGGTCAGGAGCAAGCGCCCTGAGCCCCGAGAAAGGGTCTATGTCGAGCCCAGCCCTCTGGATAGGCCGCTGGAACCCACGGTGATTACCCAGCCGCCGATGGCCAAGCCGCCCGATATCGAGCCGGCTGCGCCCGTGGTGACGCCGGCGATTACCCCCACCCCTGGCCAGCAGGAGCTGAAGCAGGTGGCTCAGGAGGTCTGGAAGAAGTACGGCGAGTCTCCTTCGCTGGTTACCGTTGACGGCTGGAGATTGCCGCCCATCGATATCCTGGATAACATCCCCGACGTCGAGTTCGGGCAGGCGGATAACATGCAGCGCGCCCGTCTCATCGAGGAGGCTTTAACCAGCTACGGCGTCGCCGCCAAGGTGGTGCAGATAAACGCGGGGCCGGTGGTGACCCAGTTCGGCGTCGAGCCGGGTTGGGACCGCAAGATGAGGGAGGTCAGGGAGCGGGATAAAGATGGCAACATCAAGGTGAAGCAGGAGGAGGTCTCCAAGACCCGGGTCAAGGTGGAACGGATTACCTCGCTTTCTAACGACCTGGCTCTAGCTTTAGCCGCCCCCAGCATCCGCATCGAAGCCCCCGTGCCGGGCAAATCATTAGTGGGCATCGAGGTGCCCAATACCATCTACGGGCTGGTGAGCCTGCGCGGAGTGGTCGAGACCAGCGTCTTCCAGAAGCTCAAGCCCAAGGCCAAGCTTACGCTGGCGCTGGGCAAGGGGGCGGGTGGGGAGGCGGTGGCCGCCGACCTTTCCCGGATGCCTCACCTGCTCATTGCGGGGGCTACGGGCAGCGGCAAGACCGTCTGCCTTAACTCCATTATCTGCTGTCTGCTGCTGCACTATACGCCCAACGACCTGCGCTTTATTATGATTGACCCCAAGCGGGTGGAGATGACGCCCTTTAACAGCATACCGCACCTGGCCACGCCGGTTATCGTTGATACCAACAAGGCGCTGGGCACGCTGCGCTGGCTAAATCAGGAGATGGATAAGCGCTACCTGAAGCTGGCCGCCGACGGCTCGCGCAACATCGAGGGCTATAACAAGAGCCGCCAGGGCGCTGAGAAGTTTCCCTACCTGGTGCTGGTCATTGACGAGCTGGCCGACCTGATGATGGCCGGCTTCGACGAGGTGGAGCACGTCCTCTGCCGTCTGGCCCAGCTGGCCCGCGCCACGGGCATTCACCTTATCGTGGCCACGCAGCGGCCCTCGGTGGACGTGGTCACGGGCTTGATTAAAGCCAACTTTCCCACCCGCATCAGCTTCGCCGTCACCTCCCAGGTGGACTCGCGCACTATCCTCGATATGGGGGGCGCCGAGAAGCTCTTGGGGAGGGGTGATATGCTCTATATGCCCACCGAGGCGGCCAAACCCAAGCGCCTGCAGGGCTGCTATGTCTCCGACAACGAGAGGGAGAGGCTGGTCTATTTTTGGAGCAGCCAGCAAAAAGAGGAAGCGCCGCCGCTAAGGATTGAGGAGATTAGCGCCCCCGCCCCGGGTATGGGGAGGACCTATCCGCCCGACCCGCTGCTCGAAGCCGCCCGACAGCTGGCCCGGGAGCACGACCACATCTCCACCTCTTTCCTGCAGAGGCGGCTGCGCATCGGCTATCCCCGCGCCGCCCGTATCATGGAGCAGCTCGAAGAGGAAGGGTACAAGCGGGATGAGGGAGTCTAGCCCCTATTTCTTGCTCTTGAAATACACACCCAACGCCCAAGAGATCCAGAAAGACAGGCCAGCCAGGTGAAATACGATGGCCAGCATGAACCAGGCCATCATGGTCAGGCCGAGGGTGCCGTTGGTGGCATCAGCAATGATGCCCAATATGACGAATGCAAAGCCAAGAAACCAGAGAGTACCACCCCACATCCCCGATGCACCTGTCATTTTCGTTACCCACTTAGGGTCAGAGCGTTTCTCCATAAAGCTTTGTGCCATGGCTATTCCTCCCTTTTTGGGTTAAATATATTAATATATTAAATTTACCCTCTGCCGGAGGCTGTCATTCCTTGGCTGCGGTGTAGGCGCAGAGCCACGACCATATCGCCCATATCCAGAGGGCAATCGTTACCAGGAACCACTCGGTTGACCACATGCCGACGGTGTCATCGGTAAAGCCGCTTACTAAGCCCAGTATCAGGCAGATTAAGCCGATAATCTCCAGGACAAGCGCCACCGTCGCGTGGAACTTGGGGCCTCTACCGAAGAGCAGAAACTTCAACTCCTTGGGGACTGCCGCCATTTTGTTGCCTCCTTAAATAAAGTTACAGTTTGTTTTTAGCCCTGTCTTAAAGGCCTTGAACCATATAGAGGATAATACCCACTCCCAGGACTGTCAGGGTAAACGGGCAGGGTAGGGGCCAGTCCTTCTTTACGGGATTGGGGCGACCAGCGAACATAAGCGCCGCATCGAAGAGCAACAGCGCCCCAGCAATGATGAGGATTATTTGGGAAGCGAGCAGCATATCTGAACCTCCTTGTTTATTTAGCTGCTTTTAATTGTACTACTGAATCAGGGGTTGTCAATGGGGTATCTTTGCCCCGCCCCCCGTTTTTAATCTTTTCCCGCCCCCCGATTTTAATCTATTCCCGCCCGCCGCCCTTTAATGAAAAGAGGGGGCTTTTAGCCCCCTCTTAAAAACACCCCCGATGTTACTTTTTAATCACCTGACCATTTCTCCCAACCATCGATTTTCAATTCCATAGCCTCAAGAACCCGCTCCTTTTGTTCTTTGGACTGAGGTGGGAAACCCTGCGCTTCTAGCGCTTTATCCATGTAATGAGTAAATTGTAGAGACCGGAAATTCATAAGACCTTTTAATTTTCCCATATCTAAAGCAATCATATAGCAAAACCCTTGAATTGTTTCACAGCATATTTCAATTCGTTTTCTTGAGATTTCAGAGATTTGAGCAAGTTTCTCATTATCAAAAACCATGGCTTTCATGATTTCCGTATCAGATGCGTTTGGGTTTTTGGATTTAGATTCTGGATATAGGACAGTAACCTCTTTCGCCAATCGTTGAGCTTCTTTTTTCATGCTACGTTGCATAAGCCAATTAATAATCCCCATAGCTGTCACTCTCCGAAAGTTAATTTCATGTTATTACTTATTTCTCCCTTCCCCTCCCCAGCCTCTTCATAATCGCATCCATGTAAACCCGCGCCAGGTTCTTGCCGTGCTTGGCTATGCGCTCCCGCTTCTTCTTCAGCTTCTTCTCCCGCCGTTCCTGGCGGGTTTCCTCGTCAGTCATTTTTTGACTCCACAATCTCCACCGGTTCGAACTCCTTGCGCAATTCAACGATGCGGTCCCTGATTAACGCCGCCTTTTCGAACTCAAGGTTGCGGGCGGCGGTCTTCATCTGCCCCTCAAGCTCCTTAATCAAGCGGGTGACGTCCTCGCGGGTGTGGGGGGCGGTGACATCATAGACGGCGCGGACCTCGGCGGCGACCTTGACCCGCTCGGTGATGTCCCTGATGGCTTTGCGGATGCCCTGCGGGGTGATGCCGTGCTCCTGGTTATAGTCCTCCTGGATGCGGCGGCGGCGCTGGGTCTCGTCAATGGCGGCCTGCATCGAGCTGGTGATGGTGTCGGCGTACATGATGACGTGGCCGTCAATGTGGCGGGCGGCGCGGCCCATCGTCTGAATCAGGGCGCCCTCCGACCTGAGGTAGCCCTCTTTATCGGCATCTAAAATCGCCACCAGGCTGACCTCGGGCAGGTCGAGCCCTTCGCGCAGCAGGTTTATGCCCACCACCACGTCGTAAACGCCCAGCCTGAGGTCGCGCAGGATTTCCACCCTCTCCAAAGTATCAATCTCCGAGTGCAAATAGTGGGTCTTGACGCCCATCTCGATTAAATAATCGGCCAGCTCCTCGGCCATGCGCTTGGTCAAAGTGGTCACCAGGCAGCGCTCCTTTTTGTCCACGCGGGCCTTAATCTGTTCGAGGAGGTCGTCGATTTGCCCCTTGGTCGGCTTGATTTCCACCGTCGGCTCCAAAAGCCCGGTGGGGCGGACCAACTGCTCGACGACCTGGCTACTGTGCTTGTACTCGTACTCGCCCGGTGTGGCCGAGGTATAGACGACCTGGTTTACGCGCTGCCCGAACTCGGTGAAGTTCAGGGGGCGGTTGTCCAAAGCCGAGGGCAGGCGAAAGCCGTACTCCACCAGCGTTTCCTTGCGGGCGACGTCGCCGTGGTACATGCCGCGAATCTGGGGGATGGTCATGTGCGACTCGTCGATGAAGAGGAGAAAATCCTTGGGGAAGTAGTCCAAAAGCGTGGCCGGGGGGCTGCCGGGGGGTCTCTGCGCCAGGTGGCGGGAGTAGTTCTCCACGGCGTGGCAGTAGCCAGCCTCTTTGAGCATCTCAAGGTCGTAGTTGGTGCGGGCTTCGAGCCGGGCCGCCTCCAGAAGCTTGCCCTGAGCTTTTAGCTCGAATAGACGCTCGGCCAGTTCCTCTTTAATGCTCTCGATGGCCGTCATCAGCTTGTTGTGGGAGGTGACGAAGTGTTTGGCGGGATAGACGCTCACCGATTCCATCTCGCTGAGCATCTCACCGGTGAGGGGGTCTATCTCAATGATGCGCTCCAAAGTGTCGCCGAAGAACTCTATCCTCAGCGCCAGTTCCTCGTAGGCGGGCTGAATCTCCAGGGTATCGCCGCGCACGCGGAACTTGCCCCGCGTGAAGTCGATGTCGTTGCGCTCGTACTGCATGTCCACCAGCTGGCGCAGTAGTGTTTCTCTGCGGTAGCCCTCGCCGCGCTTTAGGCTTAAGACGAAGCCGAGGTATTCCTCGGGCTCGCCGAGCCCGTAGATGCAGGAGACCGAAGCCACGATGACCACGTCCCGCCGCTCGAAGAGGGAACGGGTGGCGGCGTGGCGCAGCTTGTCAATCTCCTCGTTGATTTCAATCTCCTTCTCGATGAAGGTGTCGGTGCGGGGGAGATAGGCCTCGGGCTGGTAGTAATCGTAATAGCTGACGAAGTACTCCACGGCGTTTTCGGGGAAGAACTCCTTGAACTCGGTGGAGAGCTGGGCAGCCAGCGTTTTATTATGGCAGATGACCAGCGTGGGCCTTTGCACCCGAGCGATGACGTTGGCCATGGTGAAGGTCTTGCCGCTGCCGGTGACGCCGAGCAGCGTCTGGTGCTTGTAGTCTTTTTCCAGACCTTCCACCAGCTTATCCACGGCCTGGGGCTGGTCGCCCGTCATTCTGAAGTCGGAGACAATCTTGAAGTCGGACATACTAATAGTATAGCTTTTGGGGATAGCGCTGACAACGCCTATTGACAGGGCGCGGGTTATTCTTATAGACTGAGTCATCCACATATGCGGAGCAACTGGCTCTAAAGAAGGAGGGTTATATGTCGGACAGCGTTTACAAGATAATTACGCTGGTGGGCACCAGCCCCAAGTCCTGGGAGGACGCGGCCAGGGAGGCGGTGGAGACCGCGGCCAAGACGCTGCGCGACCTGCGCATCGCCGAGGTCGAGGAGCTGGATATGCAGATTGACAAGGGCAAGGTTATCAGCTACCGCGCCAAGATAAGGGTCTCCTTTAAGTACGAGGGGAAATAGCCCGGTAGCTTAAAAGCTGAATATTAAGAGACGTTGGGGAGGGGCGTTTACCCCTCCCCGATTTTTTAGGGTCGGGCGTATTTGCGGCAGCCGTACCAGTAGATGGCAGCGAGCGTCAGTCCGTAGCCGATGATGCGGGTGACGAGCATAACGACTTCCTGGCTTTCATCTATGCCGATGATGGTGAACAGGTGCGAGACGCCGAAAAAGCCGAAGGCGACGCCGATGAACAGGGGCCAGAGCCTTCTCATCTTTGAGTAGGCGGTGATGCCCAGGCACAGGATTATGATGCAGAAGATTAGGTTGATGAGAACTATCGGGTCTATATCCATTTTTTAGCTCCTTTTGGGGAGTGGGGTGCTCTAGTTAGTAGTATAGCGGATTGGGGGGTGGTTATCTACCTCACCCACTTTAGCCCTAAAAAATCTGCGATTTTTCAGGGAACCCGGATTTTTATCAACCTCACCCCCTGTGTCCCCCTCTCCTTACGAGGGGTCAAAGGAGAGGGGGAATTATTTTTTCTTAGAGAGGGGCTTCGCCCCTCTTAAACTCCCTGTTGGGGGGTGGGGGAGAGAATAGATTAAGAGGAGGGAAAGGGTATATTGTCTTTTACAGTCGTTTCGAATGGTGCTAATTCACTCTTGATTTTAGCAAGTTCGGTCTTACCTAAATAGAATTCAATCAATGTGTTAATTCCTGCAATGATGACTTTAGTTAACTGAAGGAGGTCTTTATAGTGGGAGCATGCACTCCCCACGTCGTTCGTGCCAGATCGATACATAATGGGATTAGCGTAGTTCGAACGACTGCGCATTCTGTATAGGAAGTCGCAGATGGAAGTAGCATGCATTTTGCTACAAATCTCTTTGTACTCTTCTCCGCAAATATTATGCCTTGTATGGCTTGCTTTTATTTTTTGCTTGTCCATTCGCCGCTTTTTATATTCGTCATTTAATTTTCTATATCGGGTTGTGGATAAGCTTTTCCCAATAAAATCGTCAATCTTATCTGGTACCGGGTTTGCCAAGTTTATTTGTGCCATGACTTCAGTTGCTGAAGTGTCAAGATTTATAAATGAAAAATTAGCTGGCTTTGGGCCACCTGTACATAAGCCGTTGAATGGATAAGGAAAGAGTCCTCTTAATACAGCGTCATGAAAAGCTTGGAGAAAATATCTATGAGTTACATACTTTGGAGGATCTTGCATTCGGATTGCTATCAAAGCTAAACCTACACCGTGAATGGCATAATAGGAAAGCACGGGTAGCCAGATATTTGCTGTAAATGTAAGCTCTGGGTATTTATCTACAGGCAAATCATTCATTAATTGAAGAGTAAGAAACCCGCGGAAATAGCTCCCTTTATCAAAATTATCCTTGTATATTTCAGGTTGCTTGGAATTACTAGCTATTCTGCTAATTTCATCTATAAACGCGTTTTCTGAGTTACCGTATTTTTGCTTATATGCGATATTCCATGCCTTTATATAGTTGTAATAGGTGGTGAGGGGTAAGCTCTCTTCCGTTGAATCTTGGTCAGAGCTCGTTATTACTTCTATTGGTTTTGTCATTTCCCTGAGTCTTCGCGGGCTAAAAGATTTTTATTTCTTTCCTTTTTTCTCTCTTTGTGATAATGCGCTGCCCGCTGCAGATTTGGAAGCTTTCCCTGTGCTCTTGCTTCTCAGGACTTTTGAGGCTTTTGATGCGACTCTTGGACTGGTGACTTTCTTTGCCATTTTACCCCTCCCTGTCCATTTTATCCCCACCAGCATTATACCACCCCTCGTCTACTCCCCCTCCCCCGTCTCCACCTCCTCGGCAATGCCGATGCGCTTCACCGAGAGGGGCACATAATTCACCATCTTGCACTCGATGAGGTCTTTGAGCTCCTTTTCGGCGGGGGAAAGCGCCGCCTTTTCCGTCTTGACCTCGATGAAGTCAATGCCCTCGCCGTATTTAATGCCGACGAAGTCAACCGGGTTGCCGCCGAGATAAAAAAGCCTGTCGTAGTGCGTCAGCTCCAGAGTAGCCAGAAGCTCGTTGAGCTTGCCGGCCCTGACCGCCTCGCTGGAGGTAATAGATTTAAGGACATCGCGGGGGAGGCTTTCCAGTATGCGCTGAATCTCCCGCACCGAGTCCGCCGAAGCCAGAGCGAAGCGGAGCTTGTTAGCCAGCTCGTCAATGTCGGTGGCGGGGGCTTTGCGCGCCCGGAAAATCAAGACCAGGATTACGATAACGAGGAGGAAGATTACGGACAAGAGGGCATATTCCATTTTGTCTCCTTCTAGAGTTCCTCTAAAGCGACCTTCAGGGTTATCTCCTTGGGGGTCGCTTTTTCGATTTTATCGGGGGGGATGAAATAGCCGACCTCGGTGGGGTCGGTGGTAACCTGAAACTTGCTGATTTCGCCCGTCCAGGAGTCCCGTATTACGTTGTTGACCGTACCCAGCACCTTCCCGTTCTTGTCCTTCACCTTGGCGCCGTACTCAATCTGCATCTCAAACACCTCCCATCAAAAACTATTCACATTATTAAAGCTAAACGGCTCTACTTGCTGGCGAAAAAGCCCAGCGCCAGCTTTATCTTTTCTTCCAGGGTGAGGGCGGGGTCGGGGGGTATGGCGGCGATGGCGCGGCTGGCTTCCCGCACCGAATAGCCCAGGGTGGTCAGGGCGGCCAGGACGTCGGCGTTTTCCTCAGCGAGCTCGGGGGGCGGCGCCGCCCAGCCGGCGCCTATCTTCTCTTTAAGCTCCAGGATAATGCGTTGGGCCGTCTTTTTGCCGACACCGGGTATTTCGGAAAGCAGATTGGCATTGCCGGTGGCGATGGTCATAGCCAGCTTTTCGACGCTCATCGCCGAGAGCATGGAAAGCGCCAGCTTGGGGCCCAGCCTCGATACAGAAATCAGAGTCTGGAAGAGCCCCAGCTCTTCGGGGGCGGCGAAGCCGTAGAGGGTGACGTTGTCCTCCCGGAGATGGAGGTGGGTATGAAGCTCGACCTCCTCGCCTTTAGCCCCCAGGGTGGAGAGGGTTGAGGTGGGCATAAAGACCTTGAAGCCGATACCGTTGACATCAACAATGGCCCAGTCGCCGCTCATCGCCTGAAGCTTACCTTTTAGAGAGGCTATCACCTTTTCTCCTCGCTTTTAGCCACCAGGCTTTCTAAGTGCATTCTACGCAGGTGGCAGAGGGCCACGGCCAGAGCATCGGCGGCGTCGGTGGGGTGGGGGGCTTCCGCCAGATTCAGCTGCAATTTGACCATTTCCTGCACCTGCTCCTTGGTGCTGACTCCGTAGTCGGTGACCCGCTTTTTGACCTCGGCGGGGCTGTATTCGTGGGTGGGGATTTTGACTTCAGCGGCGGCCAGGATGGCGATTGCCTGCGCCCGGCCTATGGCCAGCGCCGTCCTGACGCTCTTGGCGACAAAGGGGCTCTCGATGGCGATGACATCGGGCTTAAAGCGGGCGATTACCTCCCGAAGACCCCGGTATATAAAGCTCAAACGCTCCCCGATGGGGGAGCGCTCTTGGGCGGTCAGGGCGCCGCAGTCAACAAAGGTTGCCTCGTCGTCTTCAGCTTCGATGACCCCGTAGCCCGTGGTTACCGTGCCCGGGTCGATGCCTAAGACTATCATCGAGGCCGACTCACGGTTGGTATTTCTCCAGGATGGCGTCGGAGAAGTCGGCGTTGCTGGAGACAAGCTGCACCTCGTCCAGTTCCTCGAGCCTGTCCAGCATTTTCAGCGTCTGCAGGGCGGCTTTTTCCTCTAATTCGATAGTGCTCTTGGGCACCATTAAAAGCTCCGCCGAGGCGACGGCTATCTTCTTCTGCTCCAGCGCTTCCCTGACCTTCTCCAGCTCGGTGGGCTTGGTGTAGATATCGATAAAGCTCTTCTCTATCTTGACGTCCTCGGCGCCGCTGTCGATAGCCTGCAGCGCCAGCTCTTCGGCGTCTTTGGCGTTGGTCTCCACGGTGATTACCCCGCGGGAGTCGAAGAGCCAGGCGACACAGCCGCTTTCCCCCAGGTTGCCGCCGTGGCGGGTGAAGATGTTCCTTACCTCCTGCAGGGTGCGGTTTCGGTTGTCGCTGAGCGCCGTCACCAGTATGGCCACGCCGTTGGGCCCGTAGCCTTCAAGGGTCATCTCGGCCAGGACGACGCCTTCGGCATGGCCGCTGCCCCGCTTGATGGCGCGCTCGATGTTGTCCAGGGGCATGTTGTTGTCGCGGGCTTTTTGCACCGCCAGTCTCAGCCGGAAGTTTGCCTCGGGGCTGGGGCCCGCCTCCCGCACCGCCACGATAATCTCGCGGGCCAGCTTGGTGAAGATCTGACCGCGCTTGGCGTCAGCTACCCCTTTTTGCCGCTTAATCTGTGACCATTTGGAATGACCGGACATATCTACCTCTTTAGTAGATTCTAGCACCTCGCTTGTTAAGGGTCAAAGGGGGGTAGGTGTTGTTTTTTAATCCCTCCGCCACCTTGTTTAGCGTAAGTCTTTCTGTCCCACCCAAAACCCACCCTATAAGGGTGGTACCCCTTATATATCCTCCTGTAGGGGATACGCCCATCCACCCCACCTTGTTGTGCGGAGGTCTTCTTGTCCCAATATTAGAGGCCCTACGTCTGGCTGGTGCCGATGGCGATGGCGATGGCGTATTCTTTGGAGTGGGAGAGGCTGACGGCGAGTTTGTCTAAGCCCAGCGCTTTAGCCTGGTTTTGTGCCTCGCCGTAGAGGTTGACCAGCGGTTTGCCCTTATCGTCGGCCAGTATTTCGATGTCTTTGAGCCTGGCGCCGGCGGTGGTTTTGCCCAGCGCCTTTATGACCGCTTCCTTGGCGGCGAAGCGCGCCGCCAGCGAGGGGAGTTTCCAGCGGTAGGCTTTTATCTCGGAGTCGGTGTAAATCCGCTTGAGGAAGTCTTCTCCCTGCCGGGCGATAGCCGCTTTTATGCGGGCGATTTCAATAATGTCGATGCCTATAGCGTGCATGTTTTGGGATTATAGTCTATTTGTGGGGGGTGTTCAAGGTGGAGTAGTTTTCCAGAGGGGTTTTCACTCCACCACCCCGCCTTGTTAGCGTACGTATAGATGTCCCACCCAACGCCCTCCCTACAAGGGTTAGACCCTTATATATCTCTTATATAGGATACGCCGCGCATCCCCACCCTATGTTTTAGGGGTTCCAAAGGGGGCTATGCCCCCTTTTACCTTAAAAGGGCGGTGGGTGGGAATAGATAAAATCGGGGTGGGGGGATAACACCCCCCAAATAAGGGGCTAATAGGGGATTATCCCCTGTAGGGTGGGTATTGGGTGGGACGGAAATACCTTCGCTAAACAGAGGGGAGCGGGGAGGCGATTTGGAATTTAGTTGCCACTGGTGTTAAAATTAGGGGCGGAGCAAATCCGCCTTTTTTATAACGAATAAAGGCGTGGGCGGTTATCTAGAAAGGGAATTAAATGAACTACAGGCTGCTGGTAGTAGATATTGACGGCACCTTGCTGGGTAGCGAGGGGGGCATCTCGGCTGAGGACAGGGAGGCGCTGGCGGCGGCCCGTCGGGTGGGGGTGAAGGTCTGCCTTTCCACGGGGCGGGCGTCCCAGGGTTGCCGCTGGCTTGTCGACGAGCTTTCGCTGGACGGCTATCACATCTTCTTCGACGGGGCGCTGGTCTCAGGGCCCGATAAGGAGCTCTACGTCGAGCCGCTGGCGAGGGGGGTGGTGAAGGAGGTGGTCGAGTTCGTTCGGGAGCACAATATCTACCTGGAGCTTTATTCGGCGACGGACTACTTCGTTGAGTGGGAGAACTGGGCGACGGAGATTCACCGCAACTACTTCAAGCTGGAGCCCAGGGTGATTGACTTTAGCGGGCTGAGGGGTGGGGAGAAGTTCATCAAGGGGGGGTTGATAACGCGTGACGCGGAGGAGGTGGCTAAGGCTAAAGACTTTCGCAACCGTTTCGACCGCAGCCTGCGCTTTTCGGTAGCCCGCTCACCAGCCTACCCGGGAGTCGAGTTTATCAACGTGCTCGCCCCCGAGGTCTCCAAAGGGAAGGCGCTGACGGCGCTGGCTTCGCACCTGGGGGTATCCTTAAGCGAGGTCATGGCTATCGGGGACGGCACTAACGATATCAGCCTGCTTTCTATAGCTGGGCTGGCGGTGGCGATGGGCAATGCCCCCGATGAGGTCAAGGCAGTAGCCCACCGCGTCACTGAGGAGGTGGGGAAGAGCGGGGTGGCGGCGGCGGTGAAGAAGTTCTTGCTTTGAGGAAGCGCCCCGCTTTTTAAGTCTTTAGACTCTAGCGCTTTTTCCGCATCATTATCAACAGGATTATCAGGCCGATTAAGACGGCGACGAGAATCCAGTACCACCAGTCCATATCTAGCCTCCTGCGATTCTAATCTCGGAACAGCTTATTTGGGATATATTATCCCAAACTCTTGCTGAATACAAGATAGAATTATCGAATTTTCCCCATTTATTTTAGAGGTGCAACTCGATAACGTCGCCGTCCCTTAAGACCCGGGCTGGTTACTCTTTGTTGCGGATAGCCATCACTACCCCGGTCACAACCAGAGCCGCGCCCACGACTATGGCAATCCAGAAGCCATAGACAGAAACCCAGAGTATCAAACTGCGGGTACTCTTAGCCAGGTCTACCATCTCGTCGATTGTTTCACTGGTATAGGCCATGGAGTTTACGTAAATAGTTGTCGGGTCTCCGGGCATTAGCTGTGCCTTCATGGTGGTTGTGGTAGAGGTATAGACGGGGACACCGCTAACCGGTTCTGCCTTGATTTCAGTCAGGACGTCCATCGTTCGCGGCGCGTCGGTACCCTCCATGGTGCCGGCGGGCATGTCGCTAACATCAATCTTGAAGTTATAGACCGTAATGCCGTGGTATGTCTCCTCGCTGACGAAGTTGGCGGGAAGCGCGGTCATTGCCGAGGAAGACCAGAAGGAATAGGTCTCTTTCTCCACTCCGGCCGGGAAAGTAAAATTACCGGAGCGGTCCATATTGCCGTAGCCGGGCACATTCTCGCGGGTCGTCCTGTCGAGGCCGTAGACGTCGGAGCTGCTTGAAAGCAGAGTCTCCGATTGCGCCACGTAGATATTGATATCCTGTTGGAGAAGTAAGACATCGTCTTCGACCCCAGTTGCCGTCAGTAAACGAACGACATCGGTAGGGATTTCATCTAAAGACATTGTTTCCGAGTTCAGTTGCTTGATGAAACCCTCAAACGTATATTCCTGTTCGTAATCGGCCGGCATTTTAGCCATGGCGGGGAAAATAGCCAGCAGCCAGACCAGGGCGAAAATAACCACGACGAGGCCGATAATGGTTAAGCTCAGGCTCCAACCTTTCATTCTCACCTTTTGTGTACCTCCTTAATATCCACCTAGATTTTCTAGGTATAGTGAGGCATTATACAATGTGAACAACCCTTTGGCAATAGCTAGCTATAGAGAGGTATGGTTAGATAATGTTACTACCTTTGGGGGATGTTATTGAAAACCCGTATTCTAGAGGTGGAGCTCGATAATATCGCCGTCCTTTAAAACGTGGTCTCGTTTAGCCATGACGCCGTCGTGCTTACCCGAGCCCCAGATGCGGGCGTATTTCATTTTAGAGCGGAAGTCTTTGTGCACCTCGGCGGCGGCGTCGGCCAGGGTGCTGCCCCTCTTTAGAATTATGGGGTCGGTGGGGTCGGGCTTCTGGCCAGGGGCTTTGGTATAGACGCGGATGATATCCAGCACTTCGTAGATTTTGCTTTTAAGCTCCTCCAAATTCGTGCCTGCGGTAGCGGAGATGGGGATGAGGGGGAAGCGCCCTCCGTATTCAGCCTTTAGCGCTTCATAATTACGACTGGCGTTATCAGTGTCAATCTTGTTGCCGACGACGAGCGCCTTCTTATGCCAGACGGTGTAGTCGGGTTCCGGCTCAGCACGGCTATCGCCAATGAGTACCCTCATCTTTTTCAGCTGCTCGGTGATGGCTTTCATTTGTTCCAGCGGGTCGGCGCTCAAATCAATTATGACCAGCAGGGCGTCGGCTCGCCTAAGTAAAGGAGGCATCCAGAATTCTATTGACTGGGGGGCCAGGGGTGGGGTGTCGATGAGCTGAATCTTGATGTTCTCAAACTCCATCATGCCGGGGAGGGCCTGGTGGGTGGTGAAGGGGTAGTCGGCGACGGGCGGGGAGGCGTTGGTGATGGCGGCGACGAGCTGTGACTTGCCGGCGTTGGGCAGGCCGACTAATGCCAGCTGGGCGGCGCCTTCCTTCTCAATCATCAATGAAGCCCGCCGCGCACCGCTTTTCTTGGCGGCGAGCTGGGTGAGCTTGGCGATTCGGCCCCTGAGCTCGGCGCGGAGGTGGTCGGTGCCCTTGTGCTTGGGCATGATGGCCAGCATCTCTTCGAGGGCGACTATCTTTTCCAGGGGGTCTTTGGCCTCCCGGAAGTTCTTCTCCGCGTCGAAGTATTGCGGCGGCAGGTTGGCCGGCATTTTTAGAGGTTCTCCTTTATCTTTTGGGCTAGACCCTTGGTTATCCCGCTGACATTAGCCAGTTCCTCGAAGCTGGCTTCCCTGATGGCTTTGAGCGAGCCGAACTGCCTGATTAAAGCCTTCTTGCGCTTGGCGCCGATACCGGGGACGCTGTCCAGCGCCGAGGCGAAGGTCTGCCGTTTTCTCACCTTGAGGTGGTAGCCGAGGGCAAAGCGGTGCGCCTCGTCGCGGAGGCGCTGTAACAGCTGCAATCCGGGGGAGGAGGGGGGTAAAACGATGGGCCTGGCCCGGCCGGGGATAAAAAGCTCCTCGTTTTCTTTAGCTAAACCTGCGGCGGGGATATTTTCGGTTCCCATCTCTCTCATGGCTTGAAGAGCGGCGTTGAGCTGCCCCTTGCCGCCGTCGATGAGTACCAGGTCGGGCTTTATTGCCCAGCTTCCCGAGGCGGCATCCGCCCTCTTGAAGCGCCTTTTTAAGACCTCGGCGAGCATAGCGTAGTCGTCGGCGCCGCTGACGCTTTTAATCTTAAAACGCCTGTAATGTGCCGTCTTGGGCCGGCCCTTATCGAAGACGACTAGGCTGCCCACCGCCGCCATTCCCTGGATATCGGAGATATCGTAGCCCTCGATGCGCTCTGGTGGTCGGGGGAGGTCAAGCTCTTTTTGAATTTCGGCTAGTGCTGCCGACAATGTTTTAGGTGACGCTAGTTGCTTTATCCTTAGCTGCTCTAAGCCCTGCTGGGCGTTTTTAGCCACGATGTCAACCAATTGCTTCTTGTTGCCCCGCTGGGGCACCTGAATTTTGACAGCGCTGCCTCTTTTATCCGAAAGCCATTGCTGCAAGGTGTCCCTGTCTTCCACCGGGTGCTGGAGCAAAAGTAGGGGAGGGATGTGGGGGGCGGAGGCGTAGAACTGCTGGATGAAACTTGACATAATCTTAGAGGGCTCTTCGTAGCGGGTGCCCTGTAAGACAAAGCTCTCGCGACCGATGAGCTTGCCGTTTCGTATAAAGAACACCTGGACGTAAGCCTGGTCTCGCTCGGCGCTGAAGGCGATGACGTCCTGCTCGCCTCTGGTCTTGGCGGCGATGCGCTGCCCCTCGACCACCGCCTCCACCGCCTGAATCTGGTCTCTAATGCGGGCGGCTCGCTCGAAGTCCATCTTTTCCGCTGCCTTATTCATACTGTCTTCAAGCTGCCTGACCACTCTTTCCTGCTTGCCTTCCATGAAGAGGATAAGCTGCCTGATGACTTCGTCGTATTCGGCGCGGCTGGTCTGGCCAATGCAGGGGGCCAGGCAGTGGCCGATGTCGTATTCCAGGCAGGGGCGGGGGTCGTTGCCGGTGATGGTGCGGGTGCAGGAACGGAAGGGGAAGATGCCCTTTAATAGCTTCAACGTCTGCTTTATAGATTTGGCGCTGGCGAAGGGGCCGAAATAGCGCCCGCCGTTGGCCTCTAATTTGCGGGTGATGTGGACGCGGGGCCAGTCTTCGCTCAAGTCTATCTTGAGGTAGGGGAAGGTCTTGTCGTCCTTGAGGCGGACGTTGTAGCGGGGGTGGTGCCGCTTAATCAGGTTCAGCTCCAGGATTAAGGCTTCCTGCTCCGAGGCGGTAACGAAGTATTCTAGGTCGGCGACCCGGCTCACCATGCGCTGGATCTTGGGCGTCAGTTTTTGCCCGGAGCCGAAGTAGGAGCCTACCCGATGGCGCAGATTAACCGCCTTGCCCACGTATATTATATTGCCCTCGGCGTCCTTAAACAGGTAGACACCGGGGGTGGGGGGCAGCCCCCTTATTTGCTCGGTAACCAGGCTTGTCGTCATTTAAGTTTATTTTAGCATAGCCGATGAGAAGGGCAAAGCGGGGTGGGGGCTGAATTTTGTTGTCGGTTATGTTAAAATACATAATATCACAGGCTATTGAGGGAGAGCGGTGAAAGAAGCTGTTGACAGTTTCCTGGACTATCTGGCGGTGGAGAAGGGCTTTTCGGCCAACACCATAGCCGCCTATCGCAACGACCTGCACCAGCTCGCCAGCTTCATTGAGGAAGAGGCGTCCAGGCGGGGCACCATACCGCCCTGGGCGGCTTTCGACCGCCAGGCGATGATGACTTATCTGCTGGAGCTTAAAGGCAGGGGCTATGCCGCCGCCACCGTCGCCCGCAAGGTTGCCGCCGTCAAGTCCTTTTTCGGCTTTATGGTCGCCGAGGGGATGATGAAGGATAACCCGACGGAGGGGGTGGCTGCGTCCAAGGTGGGCAAGTCGCTGCCCAAGCCGATTTCCATCGCCCAGGTGCACAAGCTGCTGGAGCAACCGAACAAGTCGGCTGCCGCCGAAGCCAAGCGAGACAAGGCGATGCTGGAACTGCTCTACGCCACCGGCATGAGGGTCAGCGAGCTGGTGGCCCTGAACCTGCCCGACCTGGATACCGAAGGCGGCTACGTGCGCTGCTTCGGCAAGGGGCACAAAGAAAGGATTATTCCCGTCCACGAAAGGGCGATTAAGGCGGTTAAAGATTACCTGAAAGAGGTCAGGCCGCGACTGGGGCGGGGTGGGGACGAAAAGGCGGTCTTCTTAAACCGCCGCGGCGAAAGGCTGACCCGGCAGGGCTTATGGCAGATACTGAAAGGTTACGCCAAAGCCGCCGAGCTGGGGACGGAGATTACCCCCCATACATTGCGGCACAGCTTTGCCACCCACATGCTGGGGGGCGGCGCCGACCTGAGGTCAGTGCAGGAACTACTGGGACACGCCAACATCTCCACCACCCAGGTCTATACCCACCTCACCACCGAGCACGTCCGTCGCGCTTACGAGAAATCTCACCCCAGGGCCAAATAGGAGTTTGATATGTCAGGCAAATCGAGAAGGCGGGGCCGAAGGCTTTCCCGCAGCCAGAGAAGAAAGTTAGGCAGGGTAATTGCCGCCCCGGTAGTTGAATCAGCCGCGCCGACGGCTCAGAAGCCCGCGCCAGCGCCAACGCCACGGGCGGCGCCCGCTGTTACCAGAGCGCCAGCCGCGAGGATGGCGGTACAGGCAGCGCCCCCCGACGTAGCCGGAGAGCTGAAGCGGATTGGGATAGTGGGGGGGATAATAGTGGCTCTGCTGGTGGCGGCCTATTTCGTTTTGCCTTTGTTTTAGCCTAAACGCGCCGAGTGGGTGCCTATATGGACTTGGATTTTGAGGTCGCCAGGGCTGAGTTAATTGACCAGCTCAGCACCGAGATTAAGGATAAGCGGGTACTGGCGGCCATGCGCTCCATACCCCGCGAGCATTTCGTGCCCCGCGAGAGCCGACACCTGGCTTACCAGGATAGACCCCTGCCCATCGGTTACGACCAGACCATCTCACAGCCCTTTATCATCGCCCTTATGACCGAGGCGCTGGAGCTCAAGGGTGGGGAGAAGGTGCTGGAGGTGGGCACCGGCAGCGGCTATCAGGCGGCTATCCTGGCGCGGCTGGCCCGCCTGGTGATTACCACCGAGCGGGTTTCGGCTCTGGCTGACAGGGCGAAAAGGCTGCTGGACGAGCTTGGCTGCAACAATGTCGAGGTGCACCGGGCGGAGGGGACGCTGGGCTGGCGGCGGTTAGCACCCTACGACGCCATAATGGTTACCGCCGCCGCCCCCAAGGTGCCGCCTGAGCTTTTAGCGCAGCTGGCCATCGGGGGGAGGATGGTGGTCCCCGTGGGCTCGCGCCATATCCAGGAGCTGTGCAAGGTCACCAGGGGCCCTAAGAAGACGACAATCCGCAACCTGGGCGGCTGCCGTTTCGTAGCCCTTATCGGCCGGGGCGCCTGGGAAGAAGAGTAGTAAGGGAGTTCGATGTGGAAACATTAGACGCTATTAGTAAGAGGCGAAGTATACGCCGGTTTAAATCCACTCCGGTGGAAGACGAGAAAATCGAGAAGGTCCTGGAGGCCGCCCGACAGGCGCCTTCCTGGGCGAATACCCAGTGCTGGCGGTTTATCGTGGTGCGGGACGTCAATATGATACACCGCCTGGCCGATACCGGTTTCGGTGTGGGTGGGTCTATGCCTAACCGCGCCACCGAGGCGATGCGGGTAGCACCGGTGACCATCGTCGTCTGCGCCGAGTTGGGCAAGGCGGGCTGCAGCTATAGAGAGCCCCACGAGCCGGTTACCGATAAGGGTGACTGGTTCATGTTCGATACCGCCCTGGCCATGCAGAATATGGTGCTGGCGGCCACGGCGCTGGGGCTGGGCACGGTCTATATCGGCGCCTTCGATTCGGTGGCGGCGGAAAAGGTGCTGGGGGTGCCCGAGGGATACAAAGTCGTCTCGATGACGCCGCTGGGCTATCCCGACGAGGACCCCAAGCCCAGACCGCGTAAAGAGCTTGCCGAGGTTGTCTTTCAGGATAAATTCGGCGCTAAATAGCCTTCGACTCGCCCGTGATGGAGGGTGAGAGTGAAGAAGCTTTGGTTAATAGCTTTGCTGCTGGTTGTTTTGCCGTTAATCATTAGCGGCTGCACTGGCTCTTACCCCAAGGAGCTTATTAGCGAAGTCTTGAGCGACGGGAGCAACCCCTTTGTCGCCTACCGGCTAGAGAGGGATGTCGGCGCTCACGATGTCCATCTGCAAAAGCTGGACGACGACGGTGACGTCCGTTGGGACGAGACGCTTTATAGCGGCGACCAAAGCCGTGTAGGTGACGTCAGCATGGTGGCTGGGAATGATGGCGTTCTGGTTGCCTGGGATGTCCTCCTGCCTAAAGACGGCGGGGAAGGACCACATCGCTTCGACCATACCACGCTGGCCAGCGTTGATGATAAAGGCAACGTGCGCTGGCAGCAGGATTTCCCCGATGAGGCTATACAAATGGTGGCCGATGGGGGAGGCGGGGTTATTATGGCTTGGCAAGACAGTGGAGTCTGCTACGCCCGGCGGGTGGATAGCCAGGGCGACGTGCTCTGGGAGGAGACCATTGGCGGCAGCGGCGGTGGCTTGACGATGGTGGTGGGGGGAGAGAGGGAGGCTCTTATTCTCTGGAACGACTACGATAACCAGTGCTTCCTAGTGCAGAAGGTAAGCGCGGACGGAGAGCTCTTGTGGCCCAAAGCAGGCGTGACCGTAGAATATGGAGAGACGGTATTGCCCCCCGAACCGCAGATGGTGAGCGACGGCATGGGCGGGGCTATTGTCGCCTGGGTCGAGGAGCTCGGCGACCAACCGCCCGGTTGCGTATGGTTACAGTTCATCGGCGACGAGGGCCAGGATTTGGGTAAGACCTCCATCGGTGAGCCGCCGCCGGCGGTGCCGAATATACGCCTGGTCGCTGGCGAGCCGCTGGGCTATATCGTCGTCTGGGAGAGCGTATACGACGGCATAGAGCTGCGCGCGATGCGGAGTAATCCTTTAAGTTCTTACCTCTGGCCGCAGGAGGGCGTCTCCGTTTGTTCCGGTCTGAACCAGTCACCACGGTTCAATGCTATCAGCGATGGGAAGGGCGGGGTGGTGGTTGTCTGGATAGACGGCGACCGGGATCTCTACGCTCAGAGGCTGGATAGCATGGGGGAAAAGTTGTGGGGTGATGAGGGCGTGCTCATTACTCACGGAGCCTGCGAGTTGTCGGTGTGGGTGGTGGGGGACAGCTATAACGGCTTTATCGTGGGCTGGACGAGCGGTTTTACTACCTACCACCCCGATGACTCGTATCTACAGAAGATAGACGCTCAGGGCAATGCCCTCTGGGAAGAGGGAGGCATCAAAATACGTCTCTGAATTTTTATAGGCTGACTATCGAAAGGAGACTCTCTGATGAACGAACTGGGACTGGTGGCCCCTTACTGGGTGATTGTACTGATATGGCTGGCCAAGGTAGTGCTGCTCGCCTTCGTTTCGGTGCTGCTGGCCTGGTTAGGAGTGCTGACGTTTGATGCGCTTACCCCCCACATCCATGAGCGCCAGCGCATCGGGGAGAGCCCGGTGGCGGTGGGCATTTTTATCGCTGGCTTTTTCATCTTTATGGGGCTGGTTATCCACGGCGCGGTCAGCGCCCTGACTGCGGTCACCGAACCCATAGTCTGGTACATCTTCGACTTTAGAATCTGGGGGCTGCTGGCGATAAGCTTCGTGGTGAGTCTGCTCGTAGGGGTAGCCATATTCTACATTTTCGACAAGCTGACGCCGAAGATACCTTTTATCAGCATAAACCGCAGCCCGGTGGCGGTGGGGATATTCGTAGGCGGCTACCTCGTCTTTTTCGGGCTGATACTGCACGCTGCCCTGACGGGACCGTTATGAAAAGAATCGGCATTTTAATCAGTCTAGCCCTCATCATCTTAAGCGGGCTGGCCGGCGCTGGCTATGTCTGGGCTTCCTCGTCGGGAGGTTTCTACGACATCAATGGCGAAATCTTCGACGACTGGTCGATATGCCGCACGCGCTCTTTCGGCGAGGACGGTTTTTACCAGCTGACGGCCACCAATTTTCGTCCAGTTATCGCCTTCGAGAGCCTGGGGGAGAACGCCGATATGGCCTACCGCCTGGGGCAGGAGATAGCCGCGGAGTATCCCGACATCGTCCAGCGAGCGGAGGCGGTATTCTACTTCGTGCGGGACAGGGTAAGGTATACCAGCGACATCGACCTGGTAGGCTATGAGGAGTTCGCCATAAACGCCGACGAGCTGGCGGTTATTATCGACAATGACAGGCTGGGCTACGGCGACTGTGAGGACAGTGCCGTGCTGCTGGCGGTGATGTGCCAGGGGGCAGGGCTGCGCTCGGCCATAGCCATCGGCGAGGAGCATACCGCCGCCCTCATCTTTCTGCCCGATTACGACCAGGCCACCGCCTTTTTCGAGCTTTCCGGGGAGATGGGCTGGATATGGGCCGAAGCCACCGGCAGGGATAACCCGCTGGGCTGGGTGCCCAAGGAGTTCCTGGACGTGAGGGTGGTTGCCTACGAGGTGACCGAGGAGACACTGGCCCGCGCCAAGGAAGCCTCGCAGCCGGAGGTTACCGTGGCGCAGACGGATGTGGGGGTTGGGGGAGGCAGCAATTTTTCTATGCTTTTCCCCTTTTTAGGGGTGGTTTTCTTTTTGTGGTTTTTCAGTTCTTTGTTCCGGAGGAGGAAGCGGGCTAGATAGGGTTTGCCCACTCCAGCTTACTTTTCCCACCCAAACCCCACCCTAAACTTTCCAACCTCTCTTTAACTCTCTTATCCACTCTGAACATTCCCCCCCCATCTTGGCGAACGTGGGTTTTTCGCCCCAACCCAGCCCGCCCTAATGAGTTAAACTCCTTAACTTGGGGGCACTTTGCCTCCCACCCCTTTTTAATCTTTTCCCGCCCACCGCCCTTTAAGGTAAAGAGGGGCGCAGCCCCTCTTAAACACCCCAGAGCGTCGTTAGTCTTATACATTTCGGGGGTTCCAAAGGGGGCGAAGCCCCATTTGAAAGACCTTTGTGGGCGGGCTGGTGTGGGAAAAACAACCTGGGGGGTGGGGGAAAAGAAAGACTGGATTCCCGCCTTCGCGGGAATGACGGGGAGATTGCTTCGCTTCGCTCGCAATGACAATAGAACCGGGGGGATAATCAAAAAGTCACTTGCTCTATGAGGCGGCTCTGATTATAATAGGGGGGTTAGCTTAGAGAGTAGGTGGCATTGTATGCAACAGTATGGACTGGAGAATATCAGAAACGTGGTCTTGCTGTCTCACAGCGGCGCGGGCAAGACATCGGCCTCGGAGGCGATGCTGTTTAGCGCCGGAGCCATCAAGCGGCTGGGCAAGGTTGATGACGGCAGCACCACCTCGGACTACGACCCCGACGAGGTAAAGCGACAGATAAGCATAAGCCTTTCTCTGCTCCCTCTGGAGTGGAAGGGGGCCAAGCTGAATATTATCGATACCCCTGGCTATTCCGACTTCGTCGGCGAGGTCAGGGCGGCGATGAGGGTTTGTGAAGGGGCGGTGATTATGGTCTGCGCGGCTTCGGGGGTTGAGGTGGGCACCGAGCAGGTCTGGGGATACTGTGAGCAAGGCAGCCTGCCGCGGCTTATCTTTATCAACAAGATGGACAGGGAGAACGCCGACTTTAACAAGACGGTGGGACAGATTCAAGAGCGCTTCGGCGCCAAGTGCCTGCCGTTACAGCTGCCCATCGGCTCTCAAAATACCTTCGAGGGCGTCGTCAGCCTGCTGACGATGAAAGCCTACACCGGCAGCGACGCCAAAGAGGGGGATATTCCCGAAGCGCTCCAGTCCCAGGCCAACTCTTTTCGCGAGAAGCTGATAGAAGCGGCGGCTGAAGTTGACGACAAACTCATCGAAAAATACCTGGAGGGGCAGGAGCTGAGCCAGGAGGAAATCGGGGCGGGGCTGCGCCAGGCGATAACGGCCGGAAAGCTGGTGCCCATCCTGACCGGCTCGGCACTGAAGAACATCGGCATTGGCCTGCTGATGGACGCCATACACGGTTACCTGCCCTCGGCTAAAGATAGCAAGGTGATAACCGTCACCGATTCCAAGGAGCAGACATCGGCGCCGAGCGCGGATGCCCCCTTAGCTGCCCTCGTCTTCAAGACTACCGCCGACCCCTACGTGGGCAAGCTGACCTATTTCCGCGTCTATAACGGCGCTATGGCCAGCAACTCGCAGGTCTGGAACGCCAACCGCAAGGGCGCCGAGCGCATCGGGCAGTTGTTTATGGTTCGGGGCAAGAACCAGGAACCGGTGCCGCAGGTCGGGGCGGGGGATATGGGGGCGGTAGCCAAGCTGACCACGACCAACACCGGTGATACCCTTTGCACGCAGGCGAAGCCGCTCAAGATTGCTCCTATCGAGTTCCCCGAGCCGGTCTTCAGCCTGGCGGTGCACCCCAAGACCAAGGCTGACCTGGATAAGCTGGGTTCGGCTTTAACCAGGCTCGCCGAGGAAGACCTCACCATCGAGGTGCGCCGCGAGACGAGCACCAACGAGACGATTCTATCGGGAATCGGCGAATCGCAGCTCGAGGTCGCCGCCGACCGTATGCAGCGCAAGTTCGGGGTGGGGGTGAAGCTGGATGTGCCCAAGGTGCCCTACCGGGAGACGATTATGGCCGGGGCTAAGGCCGAGTATAAGCATAAGAAGCAGACGGGGGGCCACGGCCAGTACGGGCATGTCCTCCTTGAGCTGGAGCCTTTGCCGAGGGGTACCGGGCACGAGTTCGCCAATAAGACAGTGGGTGGCTCCATACCCCGCAACTATATCCCCGCCGTGGAGAAGGGGGTCAACGAAGCCGTGCAGGAGGGGGTGCTGGCAGGTTACCCGGTAGTTGACGTCAGGGCGACGGTCTATGACGGCAGTTTCCACCCGGTGGACTCCTCGGAGATATGCTTTAAGATTGCCGGGGCGGGGGCGTTCAAGAAAGGCCTGGCCGAGGGGCAGCCCATCCTGCTCGAGCCGATAATGAACATCGAGGTCACCGTCCCCGAGGACTATACGGGGGATATTATCGGCGACCTGAACACCAAGCGGGCCAGAGTGCAGGGAATGAACCCCGGGGGTGGCTATAACGTCATCGAAGCCCAGGTGCCTCAGGCCGAGATTTTGCGCTATTCCATCGACCTGAAGTCAATCACCCAGGGGCGGGGCAGCTACAAAGCCAGCTTCAGTCACTACGAAGAGGTGCCCGCCCACATTACCGAGAAGATTATCGCCGCTAGGCAGGCGGAGAAGGCCTCGTGAGCGGGGTGTGCGCGGCTAACCACCCCGCCCTGTTAGCGTAGGTAATTTCGTCCCACCCACTTACCGCCCTTAGAGGGTATTCTCCCTCTAGCATTCCTTTTGAGGGGACGTGTCCCCGCCACCCCGATTTTATCTATTCCCGCCCACCGCCCCACTCTGTCGGCGTACGTTATTTCTTCCCACCCAATACCCACCCTATAGAGGTTAGACCTCTGTAGACTTCTTATTTGGGAGATGCATCTCCTCCCCGCCCCACCTTGTTTAGCGTGCGTATTGTTTTCCCACCCAATACCCACCCTATAAAGGTGTAACCTCTATAAACTTCTCTCCCCGTCCAACCAAGAATATCAAAATCCTAAATTCTAAATCACTTAATTTCTTCTTTTTTAGGATTTAGATATTAGGATTTCGTGCTTAGAGTTTTGGGTGGGTGGGAATAGGTTGAGACAGGGTGACGTGCGCTTTTTCAAAATGACGTATGGAAGCAGGGGTGTCTTTAGGAGGAGGCTCTAGGTAGACCTTATTTCCTGCCGCATAAAGACGATGTAGCTGACGGCGAAGCAGACGGCGGCCAAGGCTATCAATACCGTGAGCTGGGGCCAGACGATGAGCAGGCTCTGGTCCAGCGGCAGGGGGTTGGGCAGCATCGAGCTGAGGGTGGTGGAGGTATACAATCCCGAACCTCTCCATATCGGAACAAGGAGCACCCTCGTTGCCTCGTTGAAGAGGAAATAGGGGGAGAAGCGAGCTACCATCAACTGCGTGCTAAAGGAATCGCTTACCGCGGGCACGAGGAATCTGATATAGGGGTTGGAGTCGAGGATAGGGATGCCGAGCAATATCCAGATAGCCATCGGGCAGAGCAGGGAGACAGCCAGGCTGCGGAAGAGCACCGAAAAGAGTATCGCCAGCCCCATCCAGAAGGCGCCGTAGATAACCGCCGACAGGAAGTAGGTGAATATCCTCACGATTTCCTCGGCGCCGGGGGGCACGCCGATCATCCACAGTCCGTAGCCTCCAACTATGAGTATGATAGCCCCTATCATGATGGCCAGGGTGATTATGCCCGCCAGAAGCTTGCCGTTGATGACGCTGTCCCTGTAGATAGGCTGGGAGAGGATGCGGTTTAGCGTGCCGCTGGAACGCTCGCCGTTGATGGCGTCGAAACCCAGGGCGATACCGATTATGGGCACGAGCAGGCCGATGAAAATGGCCATCGAAATATCTTCACCAGTGGTAAACAGTTTGATAAAAACGGGCCCGGGGTTGACGGACGCCTCGCGGATGCCCTGGTGGGCGGCATAGATGGCGACGGCGCTGGCAACTAAGACCAGCAGGAGGAGGACGAAGCACCTTATGCTGGTGAAGTAATCAGCCAGTTCTTTGCGCAGGATGGTCAGCATCTATTAAGTCAGCCCTCGTGGAAATACTTCATATAGATATCGTCTAAGGAGAATTCCTGGATTTTCACCTGAATTAAAGCCACGCCGCTCTCTACCACCGCTTTGGAAATCTCCGCCCGCAGGTCGGCGTCGGTGGTTATGCGCAGCATGTTGCCCTCGGCTTCTACCTTGCTTACCCCCTTAATCTTTTTCATCACCTCTATCAGCTGGGGGCTGGGCTCGGCGGTTTCTACCTCTATCCGGAAGCGGCCTTCCGCCAGGGCGTCGCGGCCCAGCTCATCCAGGGAGCCCTGGACTACCATTTTGCCCTTGGAGAGTATGCCGATGCTGTGGCAGACCCGCTGCACTTCGTAGAGGCGGTGGGAGGAAAAGACCACCGTCGTGCCCATCTTGGGTAGGTTGCCTATCAAATCAATAATCTGGTTGATGCCTTCGGGGTCGAGACCGGCGGTGGGCTCGTCGAGGAAGGCCACCTTGGGCTTTTTGACCAGCACGTCGGCTATCCCTAAGCGCTGCTTCATACCGCGGGAGAACTTGTTCACCGTCTTGTCGGCCACGTCACTCAAGCCCACCGATTTCAATACCTGCTCGATGAGGGGCTCGGACTCGGCGTAGCCGATGTTATTGAGCTTGGCGATGAACCTGAGGTTTTCCTTGGCGGTGAGGGTATCGTAGAAGCCGACCTTTTCCGGCAGGTAGCCCGCCAGGCGCTTGACCTTGAGTGGCTCGCGGGTGGAGTCGAAGCCGTAGATTTTGGCGGTGCCCGAAGCCGGCTCGGTCAGGCCCAGCAGCATGAGGATGGTGGTGGTCTTGCCCGCGCCGTTGGGGCCAAGCAGCCCGAACACCTCTTTTTCGGCGACCTCAAGGTTGAGGTGGTCGACCACGGTGACCTTGTCGTACTCCTTGGTCAGGTCCTCGGTCTTAACTACAATCTTTTTAGCCATATTCTACCGTCGGCTGAAGCGCATGAAGATAACGGCCAGTCCCGCAATGACCAGCACGATGATGCCGATGCCCACCCATCCCCAGACGGCGGGCGTCTTTACGGTGACCCTGATGTCCAGGCTGTCCGAAGCCTGCGTGCCCGATGCCCGGACGACGAGTTGGTAATCACCGGCGATGGCGTCGGCGGGCGGCTTGATGTTCATCTCTACGGTCTGGAAATTGTTCGCCGTCAGGGTGTCTATGTTGGTCAGGGAGAGCTCAACCGTCCACCCACTTGGTTTGTTGGTGGAGAGGCTAATATTGTCGATATCACCGGTGCCGCTGTTGACTACGGCTATGGTGAAGGGGTTGTCCTTGCCCGCTTGAGCCGTGGTGCTGAGGACGCCGTCGGGCGTGGTGAGGTAGAGGGTATAGGTGAAGGGTATGGAGGTTACTACCGCCGTGAGCTCAATGGAGCTCTTGATGTCACCCGAGCTTGCCTCCACCGTTATCGGGTATTCGCCCAGTTCGGGGGTGAGCCAGGAGGCGGGGGTGGCGCTAACGACTATTTGCTCGGTGGTGGAGCTTTCGCCCTCTGCCGGCGGCTCCATCCTTATATCCAGTATCTGTTTGTCACGGGGGTAGGAAGGGGTGATTGAGGTCGTCCAGTCGGCGGGTCCCGTCGCCGTCAGGTCGAAGACCCGCGCCACATCCCCCGTGTATTCCAGGGTGATGGTGAACTCGACACTGTCCCCGGAGACTATCTCCTGCTTGTAGTAGTCAGTGGTAAGCTCAATGGTGGCATCCTGAGCTAGAACCGGACTTAAGGGGATAAGGGTCATTAAGCACACCATTAAGATGCCGAAAGCTAAAAGTCTTCTTTTCATCGCTTTGCCCCCCTTGGCTAAATTGTTTGGTTCATATCAGAGCCGTAGCTCAATATCAAACGAATTTTTAACCGGCCAGCAGCTCCTTGAGCTTCTCGGTGAAAGCGGGCAGCGCCTTCTTCCAGTCGCCGACCACGCCGAAGCGGGCTTCCCTGAATATATTGGCTTCGGGGTCTTTGTTGATGGCGACGATGGTCTTGGAGCCGGAGCAGCCTGACATGTGCTGGCTGGAACCGGAAAGGGCGACGGCGATATAGAGCTCGGGAGCCACAATCTTGCCGGTGAGCCCTATTTGCGCGCCCGCGGGCACCCATTCATTATCGCAGGGCGGGCGAGTAGCGCCGACCGCGCCTTTGAGCATCTTGGCTAATACCTCCAGCTGGACGAAGCCCTCGGCGCTGCCGATGCCCCGGCCGCCGCAGACGATGACCTCGGCGTCTTCCAGCTTGATGCCCTCCACCTTTTCCGCCACCTTCTCCAGCACCTTGGCCCTTATCTTCGATGGGTCGAGGGCGGCGTCAACCTTGACCACTTCACCTTTTCGGCCGGAGTCGGGCGCTAAGGGCGTCATTGCCTTAGCCCTGACCGTGGCTATCTGGGGGAAGGAGTCGGTGACGAAAACAGCCTGGGCGTTGCCGCCGTAAACAGGCTTGGTCTGCAGTAATTTCTGGGAAGAGGGGTCGATGGCTAGCTCCAGACAGCCCAGTTGGGCCGCCGTCTTGAGGCGGAAAGCCAGCGCTGGCGCCAGGTCGCGCCCTAGGGAGGTCTGCCCCATTAACAGAATCTGGGGCGCCGCCTGCCCGACGACCTTCTCCATGACCGCCAAGTAGGCATCGGTCTGGTAATCTTTAAGCTGGGGGTCGTCGACGACATAGACCTTATCGGCGCCGTAGGCGATGGCTTCTTTAGCCAGTTCGGCTATGCCGCTGCCGACCAGCACCGCCGCCAGCTCCTGACCCAGGTCGTCAGCCAGCTTTCGGCCGCAGCCTAAAAGCTCGGTGGCGATTGCCGCCAGTTTGCCTTCTTTAGTTTCACAGAGGATGAGAACACCTTTGTTTTCGGCCATTTCTTGCCTCCTATCTATAACAAAAGAATGTTAAAAACTGGTTAAGAATTCTATAATACCTTTACTTCCCTTAGTTTTGCCGCCAGATTGGCGCCGGCTTCTTCGGGGCTTTCGCCCTCGATAATCTCGCACTTGCCTTCGCGTACGGGCTGGAACAGTTTTTGCAGCTTGGTGCGCCTACCTTGAGCGCCTATCTGGGAGGCTTCGACGCCGATGTCGGCGGGCTTCCAGACGATGGGTTCTATTTTCTTGGCGCCCATGATGCCCTTGATGGTGGGGTAGCGGGGCTCGCCGACTTCGTTGCTGACGGTAACCAGGCAGGGCAGGGAGACCTCGACGACCTCGTAGCCTTCGTCGGTGACCCTTTCCAGCTTGGCCTTGCCGCCGGCGGGCTCAATCTTCTTGACCAGGGTGACGCTAGGCAGCCCCAGGATTTCGGCGATGGCCGAGCCGACCTGTCCCGCGTTCCAGTCGGAAGCCTCGCGGCCGCAGAAGATGATGTTGTATTCGCCTATCTTCTTGATAGCCATCGCCAGCGCGTAGGCGGTTGACCAGCTGTCGCCGCCGTCGAAGGCTTCGTCCTCCAGCAGAATCAGCTCGTCGGCGCCCATCGCCAGCGGTTTCTTGACGATGTCTCTGAGCTGGTTGGTGCCCAGGCTGACGGCGGTTACCTTGCCGCCCTGGGTGTCCTTAACCTTGAGCGCCGCCTCGACGCCGTATTCGGCGTAGGGGTCGATTACGGGCGATACCCCCTGGGGTGGCACCACCTTGTTATTGGCGGCGTCTATCTTGAAGCTGGCGGGGGGGGCTTCGGGGTCGATTACTTGCTTGATGCAAACAATCATGTTCATAAAGCTCTACTCCTCCTGCTTATTACTGACTTGAAGGCTGGGAAATCCAACTAACTAATTTAGCATCGGGGCTACTAAGTGTCAAGGCGAGTCGGGGGGTGGGGTGTCGATATCAATGACAATGCCCTCGCAGTTAACGGGTACTTCGAGGACGTCTTTGGGGTTTTCCCTGATTATCTCCCGGCCGCCGAAGTCGCCCTTCAAGCGGGACAAAGGCACCTGGTATTTTCTATCAAAGATGAGGGGGTGTCCCCTCTGGCCCTTGTAGGTCGGGATGGCGATGCCCTTTTTCTTACGGCTGAAGGCGTCAATCAACCTGTCGATGGTGGGGCTATCGACATAGGGCTGGTCGCCAAGGACGAGCATGACCGCCTGTGCCTGGCTATCGACGAACTTGAGCCCGGCGGCGATGGAGGTGCCCATACCCTTTCGGTAGAGCGGGTTGACCACTATCTTGATGGGACGGCCCGACAATCTTTTCGTTATCTCTTCGGCCTTGTAGCCCAGCACCACGACGACCTCAGTTAATTTTGAGCCGAGGAGGTTATCCAGCGTTTGTTCTAAGATAGTGCTGTCGCCCAGGGGCATCAGTTGCTTGAGCTTGCCCATGCGGCTGGACTTGCCCGCCGCCAGCAGGATTGCCGAGACCGCCTCCATTACCGCGCCACCTTCGCCTCGCTGAGACTTAAAGATACAACTCTCTCGATGCCGCTTAAATCGTTAAAAACATCTATATTGCCGTTGGGGAAAAGGTGGTGCAACAAACTGCTTACGACCTTCGCCTGACCAGCGCCTATTTCAAGGAGCATTGTGCCATCGTCTGATAATTTGCCTTTAGCCTGCCGACAGAGCTTAGCTATCATTTCCGTCCCTTTAGCACCGCCGTCTAAAGCAATCAGTGGCTCGGAGTTATCGGGGGCGATTTCTGTCCGCCCGACATAGGGAAGGTTGGCTACTATCAGGTCGACTGGCTCTGGCAAAGGCTCCAGCATATCGCCCTGTAATAGGCTGACTCTATCGGCTACGCCGTGCCGCTGGCAGTTGATACGAGCCACCTCAAGGGCGGCGGGGGATATGTCGGTGGCGTATATTTTCGCTTTTGGTAACTCAAGAGCCAGGCTTACGGCAATAGCGCCGCAGCCCGTGCCGATGTCGGCGATGGTGTGCAGTTGGCGTTCTTTTGCCAGTCCTAGAGCCGTCTCCACCAGCAGCTCGCTTTCAGGGCGGGGGATAAGGGTGTGGGGGTTGACGTGGAAGTCGCGCCCGTAGAACTCGCGGCGGCCGATTATATAAGCTGTAGGCTCGCCATTAAGGCGGCGTGCGATAAGCGTGCGGAATATCTTTTCGTCTTCAGGGCTTAGTTCTTTTTCGAGGTCAAGGTATAGCCGCGTGCGATTTATCTTTAAGACGTGCCTGAGCAGTAGCTCGGCCTCCAGTGAGGCGTCTTCGATGGCTTTCCGGGCTAAGGTGTCCCGGGCGCTATTGAGGGCTTGGGCGAGCCTCACGCCGGCTGCCTCTCCAGCTGTTTGGTCTGCTCGCTGGCGGAAAGGGCGTCGATAAGCTCGTCGAGCTCGCCGTCCATGATTCGGGGCAGGTTGCGCAGGTTCTTGCCCAGGCGGTGGTCAGAGAGGCGGTCCTGGGGGAAGTTATAGGTCCTTATCTTCTCGGCGCGGTCGCCCGTGCCCACCTGGGAACGGCGCTGCTGGGTGATGGCTTCTTCCTGCTTGGTGCGCTCTATATCGAGGAGGCGGGCGCGGAGCACCGACATCGCCTTGTTGCGGTTTCGTAGCTGGGAGCGCTCGTCCTGGCAGGTGGTGACGATGCCGGTGGGGAGGTGGGTAATGCGCACGGCGGTGGCGACCTTGTTTACGTTCTGTCCCCCCGCCCCTCGGCTGTGATAGAAGTCAATCTTGAGGTCGTCGGCGTTGATGTCCACCTCAACCTCGTCGGCCTGGGGGAGGACGGCCACGGTTGCCGTCGAGGTATGGAGCCTTCCCGATGATTCGGTAACGGGCACCCTTTGCACGCGGTGGACGCCTCGCTCGTACTTGAGGCGGCTGAAAGCGCCCTTGCCCCTGACCTCAAAGATAATCTCCTTGAAGCCGCCGATGCCGCTCTCGTTGCTGTCGATAACGTCAACATCCCAGCCCTTGGCCTGGGCGTAGCGGGAGTACATGCGGAAGAGGTCGGCGGCGAAAAGCCCGGCTTCATCGCCGCCAGCGCCGGCCCGAATCTCCATAATAATGTCGCGCTCGTCTCTGACGTCCTTGGGCAAGAGTGCCAGCTTCAATTCCTCAAGCAGGCTTTCCTGCTTGGGCTCGAGCTTCTCTATCTCCTGTTTAGCCAGGGCGGCCATCTCTTCGTCAAGCTCGCCTTCGAGCATGGCTCTGGCGTCTTCGAGCTGCTTGGTGGTCGCCTTGTATTTCCGGTAGCTGGCGACGATATCCTCAATGCCCGCGCGCTCCTGGGCCAGCGCCTGCACCTTTTTCAGGTCGGTGGCGATTTCGGGCCGGGAGATTTGCTTTTCCAGCTCCTCGTAGCGCTTTTCTATTTTTTCCAGTCTGTCCCACATAGTTAGACTCCGATGAAAATTATAGCACAGGCATAGGGAAAGGAGAAATGATAGGGGGAGCTTTTCGTTTTTCCTCCCCACCTTGTTTAGCGAAGGTGTGATTTTCCCACCCAATACCCACCCTGCAGAGGTGTAACCTCTATAGACTTCTCTCCCTACCCCCGATTCTGTCATTCCCGCGAAGGCGGGAATCTAGTTTTACCCCTTTTTATCCCCTCCTTTTAGCGCAGGTTTTTCGTCAGAACGTATTGACAGGTAGTCGTCCTAATTGTATTATCTAACTCCCCGGAGACAACCTGCTGGTCAGAAATATCTTACAAATAAAGGAGGCGAAAAATGGCAGAGGCGAAAAAGAAGATGTCCAGGACGCAGAAGGTTTTCGGCTTCATTGGTATGGCTGCCTTCAGCGTCGGTCTGGTGATGGCCATAATCTACGGAGTTATTTCCCGGGACAATGCTAGCGTAATCCTGGGATTGGTCCTTCTGGGCGTCGTTGTCGGCTTGCTGAACATTACCAGAAGGGAGATGGTTCTCCTTCTCCTCACCGCTGTCGCCCTCATCGTGGTGGGCAAAGCCAGTTTTTCTGCGTTGGATGACCTGGTGGATGGACTCGGCGCCAGTCTTAACGGCATTGTGAGCTATCTGGCTGTCTTCATGGCCCCGGCTGCCGTCATCACCGCTGTCCGTGCTATCTGGGCCGTGGGCCGCCCCGGGGACTAGCGGCTAGAAAAGTATGGCGTCAGGTGTTGGGGGATTACCCCCTGCCCTAATGAGTAGACGCCATCCCGTAACGCCGGTAAAGCCTCGGCAAATCTATGGTGTGGTACACTACATTGACTTTTGTATCGTACCGGATCTGCCAGCCTAAGGGGCTGTTAGCCTCCGGGCTGCGACTACCTTCGTATTGCCAGGGAAGCGGGTAGCCCGCGCTCCGGGCATAGAGCCTTACCTCCCCCGGGACGCCGGATCCGCCGGCAGCGTGGTCACCGGAGCGCTTGAGCCAATCTTCGGGCGTCTCCAGGAAGAGGTTGTCGGGACCGGCCTTGAGCTTTTGGGACAAATGGTACGCGGTAAGTAAAAGCGCCACGCCAAATGGCGTGGTAAATGGCTCTGGCAGGGCGACCAGAACAATTCCCAGGTACTTTAGAAGCCTGACACTAGTTCTAGTTTGAATCATGTAGACCCGAAAACCATATCCTGGCCGGTCTATATCCAATGCCAGCGATTCCCAATCAATCCCTTGTATATGGGCGAATAAAGATAAACTGTAGTGGTTTTTCTGGGCGTTGTCAAGTGGGTGTTTTTTGGGGGGGGATTTACCACCTTTGAAAAAGGGGGATTTTTTGTCCTACCTCCCCACCTTGTTTAGCGGAGGTGTGATTTTCCCACCCAGCCCGCCCTAATGAGCTGGCGCTCTTTAACTTGGCTCTTTTGGGGGTGGGAAAAGATACAAAACAGGGTGGGAATAATAAAAATAGGAAAACTGGCTCCCCGAGTAGGACTCGAACCTACAACCTAGCGGTTAACAGCCGCCCGCTCTACCGATTGAGCTATCGGGGAACAGGAAGCAGATGCCTATTATTGCCTTTACCGATTACGGTGTCAAGGGGCGATTAGAGATAAAGGATTTTTAAGCAGCCGGGGTTTCGCCCGGGTGCAGTTTCTTCCATTTCGCCAGCAGTTGCTCCTTGCTCTCCTTGTGGGCGGGGTCGGCCACACAGGCGTCTACCGGGCAGACCTCGACACACCTTGAGGACTCGTGAGCGCCCACGCACTCGGTGCACTTGTTGGGGTCGATTACATAGATTTCGTCGCCCTCGCTGATAGCCCCGTTGGGGCATTCGGGCTCACAGGCTCCACAGCTAATGCACTCCTCGGTAATCTTTAATGCCATTTCTTAAACCATCCTCCTGGTCTTAATTGAGTTTTATTTTACCATTATTCCCCGTTCAATGCACCTTTTAACCACCTCCTTAAAGAGAGCCGTTTTTAGCCGGGTGGCTCTTCTTTCATCCAGATGCGGTACATCTTTTCGCCGGCTTCCTCAAAGCACTTGAAGCCCTTGGAGTCCACCTCTTCCACCTCGACCTCGCCCAGCTCGCGGCACTGCTCCAGCCAGTTGCGGAAGTGGGCGCCGCCGCCGAAATAGACCTTGTGCCACTTGTTGCCGTTGGCGTCTATCTTCTCTTTGACCAGCTCTTCCTGGGCCAGTCTTTCCCGTTCCCTCGATTCTTGGGACATCCCTCTCTCCCTTAATAGACTAAGTCTAAAGCGGCGCTGACGTCAAGGAGTCTTCTTTTTCAGCGCATCTTTCAGCGATTGGCCGAAGGCGTTCATAATCTCAGAATCGTAGCTTTCAATCTCGCCCTTATCGCAGAGCCTGGCCAGCTCGGGGTCGAGGGGCAGCTGTGCCAGCAGGGGCGCGTTGGAAGCCCGCGCCATTTCCTGGCCGCGGCTGGGGCCGAAGATTTCCATTTTCTTATCCGTATCAGGCAGGTGCAGGTAGCTCATGTTCTCCACAACCCCCAGCACGGCTTTATTCATCTTTTGCGCCATGTTGACCGCCTTGCGGACAATCATAGCGGTGAGGTCCTGGGGGGTAAAGACGATGATGACTCCCGATATGGGGAAGGACTGCATCACGGTGAGGGGGGCGTCGGCGGTACCGGGTGGTAAATCGATGAGCAGGTAGTCGAGCCTGCCCCAGAGGACGTCCTCCCAGAACTGCTTGATGGTGTTGCTGATTAAGGGACCCCGCCAGATGACGGCGTCGTCTTCCTGGGGAAGGAGTAGGTTGATGGACATCACCTCAATGCCCGACCTTGAGAGCACAGGCAGGATGCCGCTCTCGCTACCGCTGGGGCGGCTGACGATGCCGAACATCTTGGGGATGCTGGGGCCGGTGAGGTCAGCGTCTAGGATGCCCACCTCGTAGCCCTGGCGCTTTAGGGCGATGGCGGCCAGTCCCGCCACCAGCGATTTGCCTACCCCGCCCTTGCCGCTCATCACGGCGATGATACTGCCGATTTTATTAAGCTCGGCGGGCTTGGCCTCGCTAAACTCGATGTCCACCTTTTTTACCCCCGAAAGCTTGCCCACCGCCTCTTTAGCCTTGGTGCTGACCCACTGCTTAGCCTCGTCGTTTAGGGCGGTGGAGGCCAGCGTGATTTTGACCTCTTTGTCCGAGGTCGTAATCTGCCTGACCAGGTTAAGCCCGTTGATGTCTCGCATAACGACGGGAACCATCACCTTTTCCAGGCTCTCTCTGACTTGCTCTTCTGATGCCATAAAAAATCTCCCCTCTGTTTACTACTCTCTTTCGCCGAATATCAGGGTGCCGATTCTGACCAGGTTAGCCCCTTCCTCCAGGGCTACCGGATAGGAATTGGTCATACCCATAGACAGGTATTTCATCTCGACATTCGGTATTTTAAGCGCCTTGATGCGCTCGAAAATCTTTTTGGTGGTGATAAAGTAGGGGCGGGAGTCTTCGGGGTTGCCGAAGCGGGGCCCCATGGTCATCAGCCCCTTTACCTTGATATTAGGCAGACGTGCGATGGCCTTGACCAGTTCCTCGGCCTTTTCGGGCAGGACGCCCGCTTTCTGGGGCTCCTTGCCGCTGTTTACCTCGACCAGCACCGGCATCACCTTATTAATCTGGGCACAGCGCTTATCAATCTCCTGAGCCAGCTCGACCGAATCAACGGTCTCTATCATGTCGAAGAGCTTGACCGCTTTTTTGGTCTTGTTCTTCTGCAGGTGGCCGATGAAGTGCCACCTTGCCTTTTTGCCGATAGCGGGGTAGATGGCTTCGGCTTCCTGGACGTAGTTTTGCCCGATAATCTTTATCCCCGCCTCGACGGCGGCCAGCACTTCATCCGCCGTCCTCGTCTTGGCGGCGGCGACCAGCTCCACCCCCTCGGGCAGCTCTTGGAGCAGTTTCTGCGTGTTTTCCCTGATTCCCATTATTAATTACTTTAAAGTTCGAAGGTCACGTTAGATAAAGCATGATAGTAATTACCCCAACGGGCGGTAAAGCGAAGAACGCTGTAATCGGGGTCGGTTACGCCTAAAGGATAATACTTTTCAGAATCTTCATTCCAGAGAAGTCGCCTTGACTCAATATCCTGAAGCACCTCGACATTCCCGACCAGCATCAGTCCCTGGAACTGGTCAAAATCTGCAAAGTAGACACATGCTCTTGGGTCCCGCTTGAGTTGGGCGACTTTTTTCGACGAGGTATTAGTACTGAACCATATTGTCTTAAGATTATCGGATTCTATCTTTTGAATGGTATTCATATTGAACATGGCTTTGATATTGGGATAGCCATCCTCGCTATTAGTCCCTAACATGGCAAAATTGGAACGCTTGACCAGAGATATGGCCTCTCTTATCGCTTCGTCTTGTTGCATAACTCTATCCCCTCTATGCAGGTATGCGGGGATTGCCCAGACCATTATAGTATATTCCGCATAGATTTGCGAAGAGGAACATAGATAGAATGAAAGCGGTAGCAGACTGGCCTAGCTGGCGGCAGAGCTTCTCCTCAGGGTGATAGCCGCCAGTATCAGCAGCCCAACGGCATAGCCCGCCAGCACGCCGACGTCTTTGCCGATGTCCAGCAAGCTTTGGCCCTGGACCATCAGGGCTTTGATTCCGTCCACTCCGTAGGTCAGGGGCAGGGCCTTGGCCAACCACTGGAGATAGTTGGGCATCTGCTCAACCGGCCAGAGCAGCCCGCAGAGAACTATCTGAGGCAATATGATTAAGGGGATGAACTGCATCATCTGGAACTCGTTGCGGGCCAGTATGGAGAAGAAAATACCCATGCAGACCGCCCCGGTGCCGATAAGAATCTGGAAGACGAGGATTTGCCACAGGTCACCACTGAAGCTGACATCGAAGACATAGGTGTTGTAAAAGAAAAGAACCATGGTCTGAATCAGGGCAAAGAGCAGGAAGCCGAGCAGATAACCGCCCACTATATCCAGCCGCGAGACCGGCGAAGCCATCAGACGTTCCATGGTACCCTGGGAGCGCTCCCTCAGGGAGCTGATGCCGGTAAGGATGAAACCGAAGAAGAGTATCAGTACCGCCAGCATGGGTGGAGCCACGTAGTCCAGAGTTGTTTTATCAGGTACGATGACACCGACGAGGCTGGCGATGACCAGGGGGACAGTGATCAGCAGGACTAAAGTGCGACGGTCGCGGAGCAGTTGCAGGATAATCCGTTGGGCGATGGTCAGTGTGCTAGCCGACATTTTGTTTCACCTCGTCTTGCTTGATAAAGTAGAGGAAGGCATCCTCCAGCGTCGCCTCGGCGTTACCGGTAGCCGCCCGCAGTTCCGCGGGCGCTCCCAGGGCGATAACCTTGCCCAACCGCAGGAAAGCCAGGCGGTCGCAGTGAGCGGCGTCGTCCATGGTGTGGCTGGAAACGACAAGGGTGGTGCCCTGCTTGGTCAGCTCGGCAAAATGCTCCCAGAAGGTAACCCTGAGCTCGGGGTCGAGCCCGACGGTGGGCTCGTCGAGGAAGAGCAGGGGCGGGTTGTGGACGATGGCGCAGGCCAGGCTGACGCGCTGCTTCATGCCGCCGCTGAGCTTCATCACCTGCGTTTTCCGCTTGGGCCAGAGGTCAACCAGCTTGATGACCTCATCGACTCTCTCTGACCTTTGTTTTTTATCCCTCAGGCCGTAGATACGGCCGAAAAAGTCAATGTTCTGCGCTACCGAAAGCTCCGAATAAAGAGCGGGCTGCTGGGGCATATAGCCGATAAGGTGGGCGGTTCGGCGAGATGGCGTCTGTTTCAGTACCCTCAGGCTGCCCGACTTAGGTTTTAATAATCCCACCAGCAGCCTAATCAGGGTGGTCTTGCCGGCGCCGTTGGGGCCGAGCAGGCCGAAGCTGACGCCCGTCGGAATCTCCAGGGACGTGTCGTCAATCACCCGGAGCTTACCGTAGTCGAAGGCAAGGTTGGTGACGGTAATAGCGGGCTCATTCATAGGGCGTCCTCCTTTGGTTCTCCCTCGTTGGTCAGGCCGTAAAACACGAAGTTCATCAGCTCTTCGGCTACTTTTTCGCGTGGGAGGCGGTTTATCGGGCTGGCCTCGCCTTCCATTATTTTAAGGATGAGGAAGCCCATAATCAGGCCACCCACCGCCCTGACGGTGACGGCTGGCTCCATAGAGCGGACTTTGCCGGAGGCCATCATCAGGCGGAACATCCCATCCATCTGCGACAGAAAGGGCTGGAGAAACTTTTCGTTCCAGAGGGCTTTCAGCTCCGGGTCGCGCTGGACTTCCCCCATGATAGAGGGCAGGCGGGATATCGGCTCGCTGTCGATGAGGTCGAACCGGTTATACATAATCTGCTTGAAGGTGGCTTCGAGGTTTTCCCCTCGGGGGAGCTTGGCGATGAGGTCGAGGAGGGGAGTGGTGATGATGAAGTTCTTGATGACGGCGACGAAGAGCTCCCGTTTGCTGGGGTAGTAGATATAGATGGTGCCGGTGGCGACGCCAGCCGCCCGTGCGATTTCGGGTATGGTCGCCGCCGCATAGCCTTTACGGGCAAAGACCTCCAGCGCCGCCTTCAGGATTTGTTGCTGGCGGGTGGTTCGCTTTTTCTTTGACTTTCTGTCAGCCATTGCCTATCCGTCAATACCAATGAATGAACGTTCATTCATATTTTACTAAGGGCAAAAGCTCTTGTCAAGTGGTTGGGTGGAGGGGTGGGGTGCAAAGTAATGAAGTGGCTGCCGAGCCAGGATTCGAACCTGGGTCAAAGGATCCAAAGTCCTCTGTGCTACCACTGCACCACTCGGCATCAAAGATGGTGCCGAAGGTCGGGTTCGAACCGACACGGGGGTTGCCCCCCAACAGTTTTTGAGACTGTCGCGTCTGCCTGTTCCGCCACTTCGGCTCTGAGTCCTTAAAAGTGCCTCAGGTTGCCGTATTTTACTGCATAACAGGGTAGGGCGCAACAAGAAGTGCCGATAGGCGCACGGTTGGGGGAGGGGAAAAGCGGAAGACGAGATTCGAACTCGCGACCCTCTCCTTGGCAAGGAGATGCTCTACCGCTGAGCCACTTCCGCATATTCACCCACAAAAATCTTTGATTTTTGCGGGGACCCGTTATTCAAGTGGTGCCGAGGCCCAGAATTGAACTGGGGACACGCGGATTTTCAGTCCGCTGCTCTACCGACTGAGCTACCTCGGCAAAGGATACGGGAGATATTGTAACTACTAGCTATAGCAGTGTCAAGCAAGTGGGGTATTGACAAAGCCCCGAGTTGCTAGTAATGTCTAAATCACCTGATACAACCTGTTCATGCCGGAGGCGGCTATGAAAAGGTCTGTCTTAAGGTGGGAACTGGTCGGCATCGGGGTCATCTTCATCGTGGGGGCGATGTTCCACTTCCTCTTCGAATGGGCGGGCGGTTGGTCTCCCGTGGGCGTTATCGCCGCCGTCAACGAGAGCGTCTGGGAGCACTTTAAGATAGCCTTCTGGCCAGCCCTGATTTACGCCATCATCGAGTACCCCTTCCTCAAGCGCTCGGTCAACAACTTTTTTATCGGCAAAGCCATCGGCCTCTACGTTATGCCCGCCGTTATCGCCGCCATCTTTTACGCCTATACGGCTATCTTCGGCGAGGAGATTCTGGCCGTCGATATTACGATATTCTTCGTGGCCGTGGCGCTGGGACAGTTCGCCAGCTACAAGATATTGACCCTGAAACAGTGGCCGAAGTGGCTTTGCGGGTTGGGGGTGGCAATGGTCATCCTGCTGGCGGCGGCTTTCGGCGTTTTTACCTTCTATCCGCCGGAGCTTGGCATATTCAAAGATGCGGTGAGTGGGGGTTACGGGATTATACATTAGGGGGAACAGGGTCTTTAAGGAGGAAAAAGATGAGCCGATTTACCGAGGTACTGACGGTATCACCTCTGGCCGATGGTAGGACCTGGGTTACCAGAAAGGACTTTGGCTATGACGTTGGTGAGGAAGGCAGCGGCAACACCATTGATGTGCCCATAGGCTTTATGACCGACTTTGCCAGCATACCCCGACCGCTCTGGGTAATCCTGCCGAAATGGGGGAAATACGGGAATGCAGCTGTGATTCATGACTATTGTTACTGGGAGCAGAGCCGTTCCCGTCCGGAATCCGACCAGATATTCCGCGAAGCCATGGGAGTGTTGAACGTGGCTAAGTTGACGAGCTTTGTTATGTACTGGGCCGTCAGGCTGTTCGGTTGGGGGGCTTGGGTGGGAAACAAGCGCAAGAGAGAGACGGGCATAGACAGGGTAGCGGAAACGATGCCGGTTAAATCGGTTGAGCTGCCCGAGACACTGCAGGCGAAGCAGCTTTAGCTATAGGGGGGTGGGGGGTACCCCCTTAGTTACTACGAGCGACAATTCTGATGAGTAATCGGTTTAGGGTTACCGTGGCCAGGGTACTGGAGGCTCAATCCGTGGCCTTGGCGGGGGCGGGAACGGTTCCCCCTTGCGTATTGGTTTGGGAGGAGCCTCGCGCCTGTGAGGCTTAACCTCGGGTCTTCTAGTTGGCGGGGGTGCTGCTTTTTTGCCAGGCTTTTCTTCTGGTGACATTGCCTTATTCCTCCGGTATAAAGAAACTATCAGAAGGGAGTTCCCTCTTTACTTGCTCGAAACAAAGTCTTCTTAATTTCTCGTCTACGCCTTCAGTAGGTTCTTCCTTAATAATCGTAGTTTTGGTTTTCATGAGCGTCAAGAAGCTATTTCGCATTTCGTCATCATACTTTCCGTACGCATTTATTGCTAATATGAGTTGTTGTAGCCCGTCATCCAGTAGACGCCAATTGGTAAGTACTTGGCTCTTCTTCTGGACTTGGTCGGATAGCTTGACTATTGGCTTGATAACAGCTAAGAAGGCAGCAAGAGTGGCTAGGGCTTTCCAAATAATACCGCCGACAACAGTTTCCCATATCCATAAGCCTGCGACCCCAGATGATACAGAAACTGCGAGCACTATCTCGACGAGGATATTGTTTCGCCGAAGCTTGCTGAGTTGTTTTTCATAATAGCGCACGTTTAATCTAGCTGTCCTGTATTCATCGTAAACGTCCCATACAGGATGTTTAGATTTAGTGAGCATGTTTATCCACCGTTGGCCTTATTACCCTCTGTGCTTTATTTTACATCTTAATAGACAATTGTCAATGTGTAAAAGTACAATTTTTGTCTATTGGTACTTATCTAAGAGGATATACAGTTGATTCTCTTACCCCACCACCACATTATCTATCAATCTAGTCTTCCCAAACCTCACCGCCATCGAAATCAGCGCTGGCGGTTTTAGCTTGTCCAGTTCGTCCAAAGTCTCGGCGTCGGCGATGGAGATGTATTCAATCTTTGCCAGGGGCTGCTGCCCAATGAGGGCGGTCATTTGCGCTTTGATGACTTTGGCGTCTTTTTCCCCCTCGGCATAGAGCTTCTGGGCCAGCTTTAGCGATTGATACAAAACCGCCACCTGCTTCCTCTCCTCGGCATTGAGATAGGTGTTGCGGCTGCTCATAGCCAGGCCGTCGGGCTCGCGCACGGTGGGCACGGCCACGACTTCAATGCCCATGTCGAGGTCGGCGGTCATCTTTTTGATAACCAAAAGCTGCTGGGCGTCCTTCTGCCCGAAGTAGGCTTTGTCGGGCCGGACGATATTAAAGAGCTTGGCGACGACGGTGGCTACCCCCCTAAAGTGACCGGGGCGGGCGGCGCCTTCCAGTCGCTCGGTTAGCTTGCCTACCTCCACCCAGCTGTCAAAATCGGGGGGATACATCTCCTCCGCCGAAGGCATAAAAACAAGGTCGGCGCCTTCTTTCTCCAGTAGCGCCAGGTCGCGCTCGGGGTCGCGGGGGTATTGCTTAAAGTCCTCATGGGGACCGAACTGGGTGGGGTTAACGAAGATGCTGACCGCTACCGTTCGGGTTTCCGCCCTGGCCCGCCTGACCAGTTCCAGGTGACCCTCGTGGAGATAGCCCATGGTGGGGACAAAGCCCAGCGGTTTGGCGAGCTTTGGCCTTAAATTTCTCAGTTCGGCGATGGTTTTGACGATTTTCATGAGCTATTTTCCCCCTCTTAACGCCTGTATTATACCATAGCTCCTGTTGACAGCCGCCTGCCTGTTGCCTCATAATTTATTAACCATGGTCGGCGAAGTTTTCCTAGCTCTGCTGGCGATTAGCGTCGGCTACTTGCTCGGCTCGATTCCATCCGCCTATCTCATCGGGCGCTGGCTTAAAGGGTTGGATTTGAGAAAGGCCGGGGACGGGCGGCTGGGGGCGGCGTTGACCCGTCGCCGTGTGGGCTTATTCGGCAGCATCATCGTGGCCATTATGGATGTGGGCAAGGGAGTGGCGGCGGTACTGATTGCCATGGTATTGGGATTACCCCTGGCGGTGGTGGCTGTTGCCGGGCTGGCGGCGGCGGTGGGGCACAACTGGTCGCTCTTCCTCCAGTTTAAGGGGGGGAAGGGGGCGCTGGTCACCTTCGGGGTGCTGGCGACGCTGATGTTCTGGCAGCTTATCACCGCCATGGCCGTGGCTGGCATAGTCCTCATCTTCACCAACAACAAAACCGGGTTTTCCACCGGGGTCGCGTTTTGCTTTCTGGCCCTCCTCAATCTGTTTACCGGCAGCCCGATAGTGCTGGTCATTACGCCCATCTTTCTGGCGGTGCCAATGGTCTTGAAGCATATCTCCATGTCTAGAGCGGGCGACACGGTAATAGCTGGCGTCGAGCATCAAAGCGAAAAGGGCTAAAGAGAGTAAGTTCCTCTTTCCTCAAAAAGTCTTCGAGTTGTATCCCCGCCACCTTGATAGCGTAGGTATTATCGTCCCACCCAATGCCCACCCTATAAGGGTGGTACCCCTTATATATCCTCCTGTGGGGTTACGCCTCCCGACTCCACCTTGTCATTCCCGCCCCGTATCCAGTGTACGGGGTAAACTCCGGCGGGAATCCAGTCCCTCTTCCCCCCACCCCTTAAGATTGCTTCGTTGCTGTGCTCCTCGCAATGACGATAGCACTGGGGGTTTTTAAGGGGGGCGAAGCCCCCCTTTGAAAGACGTTTGTGGGTGGGTTTTGGGTGGGACGATAATACCTGGGGGTGGGGCTAAAGCCCTATTTCACCCAGCTGACCTCGTGCTGGGGGGTGAGGTTATAGATGATAAAGCCGAAGGGCTTTTCGATTTTTTTGACTACCGGTGGGCGGTGGGGTGTCCCCTTGGGCACGGTGATGACGGTGGGGAGGTTGAAGGTTACCTTTTCCCCTTCCGGGCCCAGCGCTATCTCGATTTCCGCCCCCAGATAGCCCAGTTCTTTGGGGTGGGTGCCGATGAAAATCATGAGCTTGTCATAGGGGTGGGTGTGAGCGCCTTTCCCCGGATACCAGGGACCGGTCTCGGTGCAAAGCCCCGCCGCCATGTGCATATTGAACCCCTCCAGCTGGTCGCCCGTCAGCCAGGTAAGCTCGGTGTTCTTTGGGTCTTTGTGGACTTTGAGCGGTTTGATTAAATGGCTGTACTTCTTGCCGTCGGTGGGCTTGGGCTTGGAGTCGGTGGGCCACCACTCGATGCTCTGGTCGGGGCCGAGAATGATGTGGCCGTGGGCGAATGAGTTATCGATTCTCTTAGTGTAAAGCGGGCAGTGGGGCAGCCCCTTGGGCAGCAGCACCAGGCAGGGCTTGTTGATTACGTGCTTTTCCTGCTCGGCGCCGAGCGCTATCTCGAATTCGGCGCCTAAATAATCGAGCCTGTCGGGGTCGTGGCCGAAGAAGATGAGAGACTCGTCGTAGGCGGGGTGGACGTGGGGGCCCGCCCGGGGGTGCCAGAGGCCGGTTTCTTCGTAGCGGCCCATGGCGAAGTTGATGGGGAAGTTTTCCAGGTCTTTGCCGTATATCCAGATGAGCTCGCGGGCGTTGGCGCCCGAAGGTTCGCCTTTGTTGATGGGCATTGTTTTAACCAGGTGCGCGTATTTGGTTCCAGCCATGATAAACCCCCTGAGTTTTAGTCTAACGATAGTGTAAGGCTAAGGGCGTGTCTTTGGCAAGCAGGGCGCTTTCCCCCAGTCTCCCCACTCTGTTAGCGAACGTATTATCTTCCCACCCTGCCCGCCCTTAGATGGGATTCACCCTCTAGAATTCCTTCCGGATGTGTTTTGCCTCCCCGCCCCGTTTTAAATCTTTTCCCGCCCGCCGCCCTTTAAGGTAGAAAGGGGGCTTTGCCCCCTTTAAAACCCCCCAATAAGGGATTTATAGAGGTCTAACCTCTGTAGGGTGGGTATTGGGAGGGACAGAGAAACGTTCGCTGACAGGGTGGGGGTGAAAAAGGGTTGTGGGGACTCCTTTAGGCTGGTAGGGTTCTGTGAGGATAATTGAGGCTTTGTAAGGATAAGTAAGTTAAGGTACGGTTAGGTGAGCTCAGCGAGCAGCTTTTCGTCCATAGTGTGACTCTGTTTTTCAGTGGGGAATTTGCCCGCCTTGACCTCGTCGCGGTATTCCGTTACCGCTTTAGAGATAATATCGGTGAGCTTGGCGTACTGCTTGGCATGCCCGGGGACAAAGTCGGTAAAAGAACCGAGAATATCATTAATGACCTGCACCTGGCCGTCGCAGTCGGGGCCGGCACCGATACCGATGGTGGGGATGCCTATCTTTTTGGTGATGAGCTTAGCCAGTGGGGCGGGCACCGTCTCTAAAACGATGGCGAAGGCTCCGGCTTGCTCAAGAGCGCGGGCGTCTACCAAGAGCCTGGCGGCGGCTTCGGGGGTCTTGCCCTGGAGCTTGAAACCGCCGAACTGGTGGATGGACTGGGGGGTAAGACCGATGTGGCCCATGACGGGGATGCCGCATTCGACGATGCGCTTTACCTTTTCCGCTACCGTGACGCCGCCTTCGAGCTTTACCGCCTGGGCGCCGCCTTCCTGGATAAAGCGGGCGGCGTTATAGAGGGCGTCTTCGACGCTGATATGGTAGGTCATGAAGGGCATATCGCCGATGACCATCGCCTTTTTAGTGCCCTTGACCACCGCCTTGGTGTGGTGGAGCATCTCTTCCATGGTGACGGGGATGGTGGATTCGTAGCCGAGGACGACCATGCCCAGGCTGTCGCCAACCAGGATGAGGGGTATTTCGGCCTCGTCGACGAGTTTGGCGGTGGCGTAGTCGTAGGCGGTGAGCATGGTGATTTTCTCACCTTTTTGCTTCATTTCCTTTATCTGGTTGATGGTTATGCGCATGGCTGAGACCTCCTTGAGCGGTCTTCAAGCATATTGGGGGGCTTTCCAACCAACCCCACTCTGTTAGCGTACGTAAGAATGTCCCAACCCAGCCCGCCCTAATGAGTTAAACTCCTTAATCTGGGGGTTACGGCCACCCCGCCCCCCATTTTGTCATTCCCGCCCCGTATCACGTACGGGGTAAACTCCGGCGGGAATCCAGCCCCTCTTCCCCCCTTAGATTGCTTCGCTTCGCTCGCAATGACAGAATGACTAGAAGGGTATGGCGTCGACGATATGTTTGGTCTTAGTGATGACGTTGTTTTCGTCGACATAGACCAGCCGGGGCAGGAAGTTTTTGACCTCAGCCTCTGGGACGTCGCGGTAGGTAAGGATGATGACGGTATCGCCCTTGGAGGCAAGCCTGGCCGCGGGCCCCTGGATGCCTATCATGCCGCTGTCGGTGGGGGCTTCAATGGCGTAGGTGATAAAGCGGGCGCCGTTGTTGGCGTTCAAGACCTGCACCTGTTCGTAGGGGCGGATATCCGCCTCATCCATGAGCCGCTTGTCGATGGCGATGCTGCCCTCGTATTCGAGGTTGGCTTCGGTGACGGTGGCCCGGTGGATCTTGCTTTTGAGCATTATTCGCATCATAACCCTCCCGTTTATTTATCGGAGTACGCTTTCAAGCTCCTTGGCTTGAGATTGGTCTATTTTGCCCTTAGCCAGGGCGATGGGTACGGTCTGCCGGCCGAGCTCACGGTAGGTGGTGAGGAGGTGGGGGGCGGTCTCGTTAAGAGCGTCGAGGTGCTTGTTGATGGTGCCGATATCGCCGCGAGCGATAGGCCCGGTGAGGCAGTTGGGTATTCCAATGGTTTCGATATTATGCAGCGTTCCGCGGAGCAGGGGGAGCAGTGCCTGTGTGGCTTTTTGGGGGGGAACGCCGAAGCTTTGCCAGAGGTCACCAGCCATCTTGACCAGTGTTACCAGGTAGTTACAGGCGATGACCGCCGAGGTATGATATAAGACTTTGTCGCTGGCCTTGAGCACCACGACGTTGCCGCCGAGGGCGGCCGCCATCTCTTTGAGCGTGGTCAGCAGGGGCTCTTCGGCTTCCAGTCCGAAGGTCGAGCCGGGCATGTTGTCTATGGCCTGCCTGAGGCTGGCGAAGGTCTGCAAAGGGTGAAATGCGCCGACCTGGGCACCCGCTTTTTTGGCGGGCTCCAGAATATCAACGGAATCGGCACCGCTGCAATGAATAACGCTTTGACCGGGGTGCCATTTAATCTCAGCGGCGACGGGGGCGATGGCGTCGTCGGGCGTGGTGATAAAGATAAGCTCGGCGTTATCGGCGGCGGCCTGGTTGCTGTCAAAGACGCGGCTGCCACCGACGGCATCCGCCAGCTTTTGCGCCGATGCCTTAGTGCGGCTGGCTACGGCGACTACGGGGTAACCGCTCTGGTTCAAGCGTACCGCCAGGGCAGTGCCTACCGTTCCCGCGCCAATAAAGCCTAATTTGAGCATTTAACCCCCTACCCCTTTAAACTAAAAAAGCCTTCTCCGACACGCAGAGAAGGCATTCTAAATACTTTAGCTATTTCTGCCGTCTCGGTCGTATCCGATCCAAGCGGACCCAGATTGTTAATTTTAAAGTTATTTAGCTTACCGCCCCCACGGGTCGATAGCCATTTTCAGTATATGAGCTGAAGGGGGTTTTGTCAATAGGTCTTTTAGTCTAGCCGCCGCCGGGTTTGACCAGGGGGATTTTGGCTTTGCAAAGGGGGCAGTCTTCGGGGGAGTAGGTCACCGTTTCGGCGCGGAGGCAGCTGAAGAGGGGGACGCCGAAGTCCAACTTCTGTTCGGAGCGGTCGACGAGGACGCCGATGCCGACGATATTTCCGCCCAGCTTTTTTGCTGCCGCTATCGTCTGTCGGATGGAACCGCCCGTGGTCATGATGTCGTCCACGATTAAAACCCGCTCGCCGGGCTCGATATTAAAACCGCGCTTGAAGGACCGTTCTTTTTCGCCCGTCTTTTCGGCGAAGATGCCCCTGACTCCCAGTTGCTTTGCGGTCTCGAAGGCGAGGATGATGCCGCCCGTGGTGGGGGCGGCGACGACCTCGATTTTCTGGTCGCGGAAGTGGTCGGCAATCATTCGGCAGAGTTTTTCGGTGTGGGGTGGGGACTGGAGGACCTTGAACTTTTCCCAGTAGATGGGGGAGTGCAGGCCTGAGGTGAGCAGGAAGTGACCTTTTAGTATCGCCCCCGCTTGCTCGAAGATTTCTTTAGCGTTTATTTGCCTCACCCCCTGTTTCTAAAGCGCGTTTTTCGGCCCACCCAACCTCCCCACCTTGTTTAGCGTAAGTTTTTCTGTCCCGCCCAAATCCCACCCTATAAGGGTGGTTCCCCTTATATATTCCCTTGTTGGGTTGCGCTACCCAACCCCGCTCTGTTAGCGTAGGTATTGTCGTCCCACCCAATACCCACCCTATAGAGGTTAGACCTCTATAAACTCCTTATTGGGGTACGCCCCACCACCCGGGTGGTGCCCCTTTTATATCCCCACATCAGGGAGAGCCAGTGGCGGGAGCTTCAAGCTGCTCTTCTAGCGGGTAGTTGTTGGCTCCTCCCCATTCGTGTGGAGGCCAGTAGGAAAACCAGGCTTTGCCGATTATGGCGTCGCGGGTTATCGTCCAGCCGGTATGGGAATCGTTGGCGTTATTGCGGTTATCGCCGAGGACAAAGTATTCGTCCTCGTCGAGCTCTTGCAGGGGGAAGGTATAGGCGGGGGCTTCCTTTTTATAGGGCTCTTCCAAGGCGATGCCGTTGATGTAGACGGCGCCGTCTTTTATCTCCACCGTGTCGCCAGGCAGGGCGATGAGGCGCTTGATATAGACTTCGTCGGCCTCGAAGGGCGGCTTGAGTATTATCACGTCGCCCCTTTCCGGGTCGTGAAACCAGTAGGTCGCTTTGCTGACCAGTATCCATTCGCCTTCAACATAGTTGGGCTCCATGCAGGTCTCTCTTACCTTGTAAGCCTGAACGGTTGCCTTGAGGGCGAGGAAAATGGCCAGGGCTATGACCAATGTTATCAGGACGTCGCGGAGAACCGTTTTCATTTATATATTTATTTTATCCTCTCTAGCTGGTTTTAATTATACCTTATCTGGCGGTGTACTTGCTAGGGGAGGTTTTCTTCCCCACCCCCCACTCTGTTAGCGTGCGTTTTTCTTTCCCACCCAATACCCGCCCTACAGAAGTGTCACTTCTATAGATTTCTCTCCCCACTCCCCAACGGGAGAAGTCTCTAAATCCTAATATCTAAACTCTAAACAGGCACGAATTGCGTTGTTTAGTATTTAGGATTTCGTGCTTAGAGTTTCTAATGGGTGGGAATAGATAAAATTGGGGGTATGAGATTGCTTCGTTTCGCTGGCAATGACGGTAGGATTTGCACTTTTTTTAAGGTAGGTGCTAGAATGGCGGTGCTATGGACTACATGGAGCAAGCGCTCTCTCTGGCGAAGCTGGCTCTGGGGCAGGCCAGCCCCAACCCCGCCGTGGGGGCGGTGGTGGTTAAGGGGGGCGAGGTTGTCGGGCAGGGCTATACCCAGCCACCGGGCTCCCACCACGCCGAGGTCATCGCCCTTAAGCAGGCGGGGAAAAAGGCGGCGGGGGGCACCATGTACGTCACTCTGGAGCCCTGCGCCCACCAGGGGCGGACACCGCCCTGCATCGGGGCTATTATCTCCGCGGGCATAAGCGAGGTGCACATGGCCATGCTCGACCCCAATCCCATCGTCTCGGGGCGGGGACAGGAAGAGCTGAAGAAGGCGGGGATTAAGACCACCCTGGGCAAGCACGAAGAGGAAGCCAGGGAGGTCAACGAGGCCTATATCAAGTATATTACCACGGGCCTGCCCTTCGTCACCGCCAAGTTCGCCATGAGCCTGGACGGCAAGATTGCCACCAAAGAGGGACACTCCCGCTGGATTAGCGGTACCGAATCGAGGAAATTCGTGCACTGTTTGCGCTATGCTAGCGATGCCATTATGGCCGGAATAAATACGCTCTTGGCCGATAACCCCCACCTCACCAGCCGCTGCTCGGGGGGGAAGGGGGGAGTGGCCCGAAAGCAGCCGTTAAGGGTCATCGTGGACGGCAAGGGGCGCACGCCCCTGAATTCAAAGGTGTTCAGCGAACCGGGCAATACGCTGCTGGTAGTGGGCCACAGGCTCGACCCGGAGCAAAAGGCGGCTTTTAATAAAGTTGGCGCCGAGGTGATGGAACCACCTAAAGAGTACGATAAGGTTGATTTGGAGATATTGCTGAGAGACCTGGGCAAGCGGGAAATCACCAGCGTTGTGGTGGAGGGGGGCGGCATCCTGCTCGGCTCACTTTTCGACCTGGGGCTGGTGGACAAGGTTATTGCCTTTATCGCCCCCATCATTATCGGCGGGGCCAATGCCCGGTCGGCGGTGGTTGGCGAAGGGGTGAGTAAGGTCAGCGAGGCGTTCCGTCTGGAGAGGGTGAAGGTGGTGAGGTTGGGGGACGACATAGTGGTCAGCGGCTACGTCGCCAAATAACGAGGATTGAAGTGTTTACTGGAATCGTAGAAGAGGTGGGTAGGGTTATCTCATCGGCGGGAGACTTTAAAATCGCCGCCGATAAGGTTCTCGACGGCGTGCAGAAAGGCGATAGTATGGCCGTCAACGGCGTCTGCCTGACCGTAACCGCTTTAGACGATAAGTCCTTCTCCGCCGATGTCATGCCGGAGACGCTGGATAAGACCAACCTGGGGCTCTTGCGCCCCGGTGACGGGGTTAATTTAGAAAGACCCCTGTCGGCAAACGGCCGGCTGGGTGGCCACTTCGTCCAGGGGCATATCGACGACACGGGACGCGTAAGCTCGGTTGACCATCGTGGCGATGCCTTACTGCTCGGCTTCGATGTTCCACCCAGGCTCATGCCCTATATCGTGGAGAAGGGCTTTATCGCTGTCGATGGGGTCAGCCTAACTGTTGTCTCCAGGGATAATAACTCCTTCCAGGTATCAATAGTCGGCTATACGCGTGAAAACACCACCCTGGGGAACAGGGGGGTAGGGGATGTCGTCAACTTGGAAGTGGACATTATAGCCAAATATGTGGAACAATTAAATAAGCCGCATAGCGGTGGTATAACCTTAGAATTCTTAGAGGAGCACGGCTTCCTGGTCGGTTAGGGGGGAATATGGGACTATCAACTATTGAAGAAGCGATTAAAGATGTAAAAGAGGGAAGGTTCGTCATCATCGTTGATGACGAGGACAGGGAGAACGAGGGCGACCTGGCGCTGGCCGCGGAAAAGGTCAGCCCCCAGGCGATTAACTTTATGACCAAACACGGGCGGGGCTTGGTCTGCCTGCCGGTTGTCGGAGAGCGGTTGGACAAATTACAACTGCCCCTGATGGTCGATGAGAACACCTGCAAGTTCGGCACCGCCTTCACCGTGTCGGTGGACGCCAAGCAGGGGACCACCACCGGTATCTCAGCGGCGGACCGGGCGCAGACGGTTAAGACCGTCATCGACCCCGCTACCCGGCCCGACGACCTGGTCAGGCCGGGGCATATCTTCCCGCTAAGGGCCAGAGAGGGTGGGGTGCTGGTGCGGGCGGGACAGACGGAGGCCATCGTCGATTTAGCCCGACTGGCCGGTCTCTATCCAGCCGGGGTTATCTGCGAGATTATGAACGAGGATGGCACCATGGCCAGGCTGCCTCAGCTTGAGGAGATTGCCGACAAGTTCGACATTAAGATAATATCGGTGGCCGACCTTATCGCCTACCGCCGCCGCCACGAAAAGCTGGTGCACCGTGTGGCTGAGGCCAAGCTGCCCACCAGGTACGGTGAGTTCACCGCCATCGCCTACCGCAGCGACATCGACCCTGACGAGCACTTGGCGCTGGTGATGGGGGACCTGGATACCGATGAGCCCGTTCTGGTGCGGGTGCACAGTGAGTGCCTCACCGGTGATGTCTTCGGCAGCCTGCGCTGCGACTGCGGCGACCAGATCGGGATGGCTATGGAGAGCATCGCCAAGGAGGGGCGGGGCGTCTTCCTCTATATGAGGCAGGAGGGGCGGGGCATCGGCTTCCATAATAAGATACGGGCTTACGCCCTTCAGGACAAGGGGCTGGATACGGTGGAGGCTAACCTTTCCTTAGGTTTCCCCTCCGACCTGCGTGATTACGGCATTGGCGCCCAGATTCTAGCCGACCTGGGCTTACATGACATAAAGCTATTGACCAACAACCCCAAGAAGGTCATCGGTCTGGAGGGCTACGGGCTCAAAGTGGTGGAAAAGGTGCCGATTATTATTACCCCCAACCCTTATAACCGCAACTACCTGGTGACCAAGCAGAAAAAGATGGGTCACCGCCTGGAGATACCCGATATCGCCGATAATTAACAAAAGGAGAAAGCAATGAGCAAACCTATTGAAGGAATGCTGGTAGGGAAGGGGCTGAAGTTCGGGCTGGTCGTTTCCCGTTTCAACGATTTTCTTACCCAGAAGCTGCTCGACGGGGCGCAGGATGCCCTGCTCCGCCACGGCGTTGCCCAGGCGGATATCGATGTCGCCTGGGTGCCGGGCTCGTTCGAGATTCCCCTCATCGCCAAGAAGCTAGCCCAGACCAAGCGCTATGACGCTGTTATTTGCCTGGGGGCGGTGATAAGAGGGGGAACGCCTCACTTTGAATATATCTCCGCCGAGGTAACCAAGGGGATTGCCATGGTGGGGCTGGAGACGGGGCTGCCGGTTATCTACGGCGTAATTACGGCTGATAGCCTGGAGCAGGCTATCGGGCGGGCCGGGACAAAAGAGGGGAACCAGGGCTTTAAAGCCGCGGTCAGCGCTATCGAGATGGCTAATCTGGTGAAGAGCATCGCCAAGCCCAAACCCTAGAAGGACGTAGCCACCGTCAGCTTGGACGGTTCGGTCAGCAGGGGTTCAATCTTGGACTCAACCTCTAAGCGCTTGGGGTCGCCTTTCCAGGACTGCCAGTCGAGCTCGCTCTGCCAGGTGCTCAGGGCAAAGATGGTGGACTTGTCTTCCTGGCTCTGGAGAAGCTCACCGGAGACATAGCCCGGTTGCTCGATTAGCTCGGTGCGCAGATTGTTCAATAGCTCGATGAGGTGACCTTCTTTACCCTTTTTTACGTGCCGTTCTATCAGTACCTTTAGTGCCATATTTTTGCTTTCTAGTTGATTGGCTTTTAGTCGGTAACCTTGTAGACGGTGTCACCCCGCCTTACCCGCTCGTTGACCTTGATGCCAACCGAGTCCCCGGTTTTGGCTTCGCTAACGTTGGCGTTGTTAATCTGCATTGAGTCAACAACAAATTCCATATCGGTAGTGTGGCCCTTGATATGGATTTTGTCGCCCAGTTTGAGGCTGCCACTCATCTCAATGCCAGCCACCACCGGCCGAGCGAAGAAGTCGCTTACCTTGCCGATTTCTTTCTCGGGCATTGGCTCCCTCCTTCACAATTTTTTATTTCCTAGTATAGGACGATGTTTTTAATAAATCAATAGATTTTGGGTAAGGTTTTGGGCAACCCCGCCACCTTGTTTAGCGAAGGTGTGATTTTCCCACCCAATACCCACCCTATAAGGTTGGTACCCCTTTTATATCTCCCTGTAGGGTGTGCCCCACCCCTGTATTATCTATTCCCGCCCGCCGCCCTTTTAAGGTAAAGAGGGGCATAGCCCCTCTTAAACACCCCAGGGGACGTTAGCTCCACATAATGTTTTGGGGGGTTCTTAAGGGGGGGCGAATT
>DAOUMR010000081.1:0-46603 GCA_034409905.1 Dehalococcoidales bacterium
CGTAATCCTCATTATACCCTTTGCACACAACTAGCACTCTCTTGAAATGATTAAACCTTAAGAAGATTTTAGCGAAAAATGGGCTCATTTTAATTGCCATGACTAATTCACAAGGCTATAACGCCCTGGTGCTACAAACGTTAGATAACCCTTATCTCTCAAAATTTGTAATTGCTGTCGAATTTTATCTTTAATATGCTTGTTCAACGGATGTGCCTCGCTCAACACTCCTTCAAATGCATAAACCTCATCAAGAGAGAATTCCTCTTTGCCAAGTTTTTCAATGCATCTCATAATGTCAAGGAGCCATCCTCTAGTGCTGATTTCCTTCTCCTCTCGCAGGAAGAGGGTTTTTCGCCATTCCGCAAGAACTTTATCTCTCGGCTCAACTTGACGATGTTTGACAAAGAAAATTTTGCCTGTTTGCGGTATGCCTTGCAGTAAAATATTGCAACCTACCCAGCCAGCACGACGCGCTGTGGGCGATAAGGGCTTCCTCTTTTCGATTATCTCCGGAATGAAGAAGTGTTTCGGTATGACGAGAAAATTCAGGACCTCGAGGTTTCGTAGGTCGTAACTCATAAGAAACAGGCTTGGGTTATTGCTGCCTTTTAGTCTCTCAATCATTGTGCGGTACGCACCATCGACAATTTTATTTGCAATGGCTGTTTTCTTGCTTTTTAATTCATAATCCTCTTTACAGTTCGGGCAGAAAAAATCAGCAACGGGTTTATTATTCATGTACTTATCAATATCGGAGTATCCGCAGTTTGGGCAATATACTTGGTTTGCAACCCAATGCTCAGTTAAAACCCGGACTTTTTGAGAAGGGCTCTTGTAGTCATCTGCTAATTTTGCTTCAAAAAATAGATTCATAGTAGAGCTTGAAGCGTGGTGCTTCATAATGAGGTTTCTTCATTTTATCACTGCCCATTTGGCGGAGGGGGAGGGATTCGAACCCTCGACCCCGGTTTCCCAGGGTAAGCACTTAGCAGGCGCCCGCACTAGACCACTATGCGACCCCTCCGACGCTAGAGGGTAAAAACCCTCTACGATTTTACTATATCATACCCCCCCGCTCGGCTCAATTTCCGCTTGATTTCGGTCATAGCCTCCCGGGCGGCAATCTCCCCCTGCTCGATGCACTCGCCGGCACGGTGGAAGTCACCGGGGTGGATTTTGGCGGTATCGGGGCTAATAATGATATCGGCGCCCTCGGTGGAGGCTTTGGCGATGATATAGGTGCCGATGTAGAGGGATTGCAGGATAACGTTAAAGATACTGGGCTCCTTCGGCTTCTTTTTGTCGGCCGGCTTCAGGTGGCGGACATCGGCACCCACGTCGGGCATGACGTTGACGGCGATGATAAAGTCGGCACCCATCTTTTTGAGCACGCTCACCGGCACCGGGTTGACCAGGCCCCCGTCCACCAGGTAGCGGCCTCGCCACTTGGCCACGGTGAATATCCCCGGTATGGAGATGGTGGCCCTTACCCCCTCCAGCACCGAGCCCCGGTCAATGACCACCTCCTCGCCGGTGATAATATCGGTAGCCACCAGCGCCAGCGGTATGGGCAGTTCCTCGAATTTGACATCGTTGCCCATCGTCTTTTGCAGCAGTTTGATGACCGCCTTGCCCCCCAAAAGCCCCGACTTGGGCAGGGCCAGGTCGGCCAGCGAGAGCATCTTGACCACGTTTATCTTCAGGGCCATCTCCTTCATCACGCTGGAGTCCTTCCCCCGGGCGCGGAAGGCGCCCACCATCCCCCCGATGCTGGTGCCGGCAATCATGTCGATGGGGATTCCCTCCCGCTCTAAGACCTCCAGCACCCCGATATGGGCCATTCCCCGCGCCGCCCCGCCCCCCAGCGCCAGTCCCACCCTTGGCTTTTTCGTATTCATAGAGCTATTCTACCATAAAAGCGGTTATTGAGCCCTTGACCGCGCTGTGCTAATATGAGTTTACAGCCGTGGAGATAAACATTCTGGTCGATGAGGGTGTCGAAGCCGGCGTCGAGCCGTCTTGGCTTGAGGACGTCGCTCAGCGGGTGCTGGCGGCGGAAAAGGCCGGCGCTAAAGCGGAGGTGGGCATCGTTGTCACCGGCCAGGAAATGGTGCAACAGCTCAACCGCAACTACCGGGGCAAGGACGAGCCCACCGATGTCCTCGCCTTCGCCACCCGCGAGGAGGCCGACGGCCCCGGCTTTATCTTTGCCCCCGACGGCCTGCTCCACCTGGGCGAGGTTATTATCTCTTACCCACAGGCGCTAATGCAGGCTGAGGAGCACGGCCACCCCCTGAAAAGGGAGCTTTCCATCCTGCTCATTCACGGCCTGCTCCACCTGCTGGGCTACGAGCACGAGGAAAAGGCTCAAGAGCGCCAGATGCAGGCCAGAGAGGAAGAGCTTCTGAGGCTTATCGAAGGAGGCATCAAATGAGGGTACTGGGCCTTAACGGTAGTCCCCGCCGCGGCGGCAACACCGACCTGCTCTTGGCCGAGGTAATGAAAGGCGCCGAAAGCAAAGGCGCCGAGACCAAAACCCTGATTCTCAACGACCTCAAGATTACCCCCTGCCAGCACTGCGATGCCTGTTTCGAGGCGGGCGTCTGCCGCATCAAGGACGATATGCAGATGGTCTATAAGGAGATGGAGAAAGCCGACCGCATCGTGCTGGCTTCTCCGATTCACTTTCTGGGCTTGACCGCCCAGATGAAAGCCATGATTGACCGCGGCCAGGCGCTATGGGCGCGCAAATATGTGCTGAAGAAACCCCCGCTGGGCGACAGGCGACCGAGGAAGGGCTTATTTGTCGCCGTGGGCGGCATGAAACTGGCTCACCTCTTCGAGCCCTCGCTGGCGACGGTCAGGGCCTTCTTCACCGTCATCGACGTCGGATACGCCGGCGACTTGCTCTTCCCCGGCATCGATGAAAAGGGCGCCATCAAGAAGCACCCCACCGCCCTCAAGGATGCCTTCGCCGCCGGCCAGAAGCTGGCTAGCGAATAGGCCGAGCCGGGTAATCCGCCGATATACAGCCCTTGCCTTTGGCGCTATAATTACAAGAGGGCTATTAGCCGTGAATGATTCTCTCAAACTCCGCAGAATAGAATACCTCCTGGGCACATTGTTAGGGCTGGTCGTCGCCGATGGTCTCATAAGCCAGTTCCTGATAAAAAGCGGCATAGGTCAGGAAGGGAACCCATTACTGAAGACTATAGTGGCTGAGGGCAATTTCCTCATCGTCAAGATGTGCGGCGCTGTCGTTTGCGTGTTAATACTCTGGAACATGGCCAAGAGAACCCCCAGACTCGTCTTCATCGTCAGCGTGAGCCTGGTGGCTGTATATACGGCCATCCTGTTCTGGAATTTAGCCGTGTTCTTTATTTACGGGATTTAGCCAGAGTTGGTCAAAAGGTGGTTAGGGATTAGGTACTATGTCTAAGACCATCAATATTGGATATTACTTTGTTGCATTTTTGGATATTTTGGGACAAAGAGATAAATTGAACCAGCTTATTTCGTTGCCTCAAACCGAAGAGGAAAAGCAGCATATAGCGGAAGTTATTGGAGAAACATCGGAATACGTAAAACAGTTAAGAACTCAATTTGACGATTACTTTGGTGCGGCTGCACAGTCAACCGGATTGCTTGACCGCTTGACTCCTGAGCAACGTAGATGGGTAGAACAGCGCAAGCAGAGCATTATATGGTATCGGGGTTTTTCAGATTCATATACCATTACGGTGCCATGCTGGTATGAAGCTCGACCAGGAGTGCACATTGTCGATATTTACTCGTGTCTGTATGGTATATGTTCGCTTTTTTTATGGGCTCTAGCTATGGAAAAACCACTTAGAGGTGGTGTGGAGGTTGGTTTGGGAATGGAGGTTGGCGAGCAAGAAGTCTATGGTCCTGTAGTCGTGCGAGCCTATGAACTCGAAAGCAAACTAGCTAAGTACCCCTGCATTGCTGTTGGTCAAGGGTTATTGGATCATCTAAATGATGTGGAAAGTAAATGCCCCAACAATCTGGATGGCAGGCATACCCTGATTAATGTGAACAATTGCAGGAAACTGATAACAACTGATATTGAAGGAAAGCCTATCCTCGATATCATGGGCGCAGGAGTAAGATCTCTCCAGAACGAAGCTATCCCACATTTGGTCAAAGACGCTTATAAATTCGTTATTAGACAGGCGAAGTATTTTGCGGAATCAGGAGATGACCAACGTGCAAAGTACTACTCACAGCTGCGACAATATTGTGAATCTAGATTATCGCTGTGGGAGATTGAATCCCAAAGCTAATTGCTCTGTTTAGAGGAGGTTAACTATGGATACCGCTACCGCCGTCAAAGAGAGAAAGAGCACGCGGGCTTTTAAGCCCGACCCCGTCCCCCAAAAGGTCTTAAAGGAGATAATGGAACTGGCGCTGCGGGCGCCTTCCTGGGCGAACACGCAGCCCTGGGAGTTCGCCATCGCCTCCGGCAGCAAGCTGGAAGAGATAAAGCAGGGCTTCGTCGCCAAGCTGGACGGGGAGCCCAAGCTCGATATCGTCCGCCCCCCGAGCTTCCCCGAACCCTATATCAGCCGCACCGGCAAGCTGATGGCTACCGAGCAGAAAATCAAGGGGATAGAGCGGAAAGACCGGGAAGCGAGGGGGTGGTGGCGACTACAGGGCTTAAAGAACTACGACGCGCCCTGCGTTATCTATATCTGCATCGACCGCGCCTTCTACTTTCAGGAAGAAATCAACGCCTGGCTGCTCTTCGATTGCGGGCTGGTCGCCGAGAACATCATGCTCCTGGCTACTGACTACGGGCTGGGCACGGTGGCTCAGGCGCAGTCGGTGCACTATCCCGATGTCCTGCGAAAGGCGCTGGGTATTCCCGATTCAAAGCTCTTCGTCATCGGCATCGCCATCGGCTACCCCGACGAAAAAGACCCGATCAACCATCTCCGCTCGGAGAGGGAGCCTTTGGATGGTGTGGCCAAATGGTACGGGTTCGACTAGCGGAGTAAAGCTGTAAAGAGCAATTAAGATGGCTAAGAAAAGACTGGGCGTAACCGCCTTCTTCGAGGGGGTAGTTGGCGCTGCCTTTATCGCCTTCGTCCTACTCTTCAGTCCCCTCCTCAAGGGCTGGTATCGCAGCTGGGGCGCCACCCCCGCCGAGGTCAAGAAAAAGCTTCCCGGCGACGAGCTGGTTCCCCGCCCCAGGATGCAGTCCACCCGGGCGATAACGATTCAGGCTCCCCCCGCCGCCGTCTGGCCCTGGCTGTTGCAGTTCGGCTTGAAGCGCGGCGGCTGGTATAGCTATGATTTTCTGGAGGCCATGGCGGGGGCGGCTGGTTTCGTTGACGGCCATTCCACCTGGCGGGTTATCCCCGAATTGCAGGGCCTCAAGGTCGGCGACAAGGTATGGATGCACCCCCGGATACTGCCGCTTACGGTGGCGGCTATGGAGCCGGAGAGGGCGCTCGTCTTCCATACCCGGCTAGACCTGGAGACTAAGGTCTTCTTCGAGCTCGGCGAGAAAATGCCCGCCCAGTACGTCAACAGCAACTGGGTTTTCTTTCTGCAAAGGTCGGCGAATACTACCCGCCTGCTGGTACGCTCCCGGCTGGACTATGGCCCCTCTAACCTGATAAACACCATCGCCTGGCGGGTTTTTACCGACCCCATCAGCTTTGTCATGGAACGGCGGATGCTGCTCAACATCAAAAAGCGAGCGGAGGCATTGGTTACTTAGCCACCACCAGTTTGCCCACCGCCGCCTCCAGCCCCGAAAGCGTTAACTGGTACATGGGAAAGAGCCGCCTAATCATCTGCACCGTGGTGTGAATCCAGAAGCGCGGGTCGTCGGGGTTGAGCCAGACGCTGTGGTCGAAGTGGTCGCGGATTCTCTTCAGCCAGAGTATGCCCGGTATCTCGTTGCGCTCGTAATAGTTTATCGCCCCGTAGCGCTCGGTAAGCTCCCAGGGCCCCATCCTGGCATCGCCCACCAGCAATAGTTTATAGTCGGGCTCCAGCGTGCGCAGCAGGTGCAGCGTGCTCACCGCGTCCACCCGCTCGACGTCTTTGTATAGATAGTCGTAGATGCAGTTGTGAAAGTAATAGTACTGGAAGTCCCGGAAGTGGGTGCTGGAGTGCGCCGCCGAGAAGAGACGGCTGCAGAGCTTGGCGAAGGGCTCCATGGAGCCGCCGACATCCATCAGCAAGAGCAGCTTTACCGTGTTCTTGCGGCTGCGCTGCCAGATGAAGTCCAAATCGCCCGCGTTCTTGGCGGTGGCTTTAATCGTCCCTTCTAAGTCCAGTTCGTCCTCTAATCCGGTGCGGCGCAATTGTCTCAATTTTTTCAGCGCCATGCCAATCTGGCGCACGTCCAGCGTTAAATCGCTGCGGTAGTTCTTAAATCTACGCTCCCCGGCAATCTGGACGGCGTGCCGGCCCCCCGACTCCCCCCCGATTCTGATTCCCTGTGGGTGATAGCCGGAGTGCCCGAAGGGAGAGGTACCTCCGCGCCCAATCCAGTGGCCGCCTCCGTCGTGCTGCTCGGTCTGCTCGCGAAGCCTCTTTTCCAGCTCCTTAATCAATTCGTCGAAGTCCATGCTCTCGAACTTGGCCCGCTCCTCCTCGCTCATGAAGAAGCGGTTGAGGGGGTCTTTGAGCCAGTCCAGTACCTCCTGGGTAATCTCCTCGGGGGGTTCCACCCCCTGGAAGTACTGCTGGAAGGCGACGTCATACTGGTCGTAGTAGGCTTCGCTCTTGACCAGGATGGCTCGGGCCAGGAAATAGAACTCGTCCAGGTCCTTGATGTGCCCCTCGGCTAAAGCCTCCATGAGCGTCATCCACTCCACCAGGGAGACGGGGACCTTGTTTTGCCGCAGGATATAGAAAAAGTCGGTGAACATCTAGCGCCGCCGAATGACGAAGTTGTTGACGAAGTAGTCGTAGTCGGTTTCTTTCTTGAGCAGGGTGCCGATGAAGGGCAGCTGCTTGGCGACGTTCTCGTGGGGGACGCCGCCGGCAATGAGCGCCCGAATCCAGTCAATGAGCTCGCTGGTCGAGGGCTTCTTGCGGAAATCATCAATCTCTCTTAAGGAATAGAAGGACTTAAGGGCGGCGCTGAGCAGGCTGTCTTTGATGTCGGGGAAATGCACCCTGACGATTTCCTCCATGAGCTCCGGGGTGGGGAACTCGATGTAGTGGAAGATACAGCGCCGCAGGAAGGCGTCGGGCAACTCTTTTTCGGCGTTGCTGGTGATGACGGTTATGGGGCGGTGGATGGCAGTGATAGTCTCGTTGGTCTCGGGGATGTAAAAGCTCATCTCGTCCAGCTCGTTGAGCAGGTCGTTGGGGAACTCGATGTCCGCCTTGTCCACCTCGTCAATGAGCAGGACCACCTGCTCCGGTGAGCTGAAGGCCTGCCCCAGCTTGCCCAGCTTGATGTACTGCTTGATGTCGGAGATGTCTTTGTCGCCGAAGCGGCTGTCGTTGAGCCTTTGGACGGTATCATAGACGTAAAGCCCCTCCTGGGCTTTGGTCGTCGATTTCACGTTCCAGGTGAGCAGTTTTTTATTCAATCCCCTGGCGATGCTGTGGGCCAGCAGGGTCTTTCCCGTCCCCGCCTCCCCCCTGATTAAAAGCGGCCGGCCCAGGGCAATAGAAACGTTGACCGCATTCTCCAGCGGTTCCGAGGTGACGTAGTCCTCCGAGCCGCTGAATCGGGCAAAACTATCCTTTTCCACTACTTCTGCCTCCTGAAAGATTCGCCGCGGACTTGCGTCGCAGCCGAATAATGTCGCTATTAGAGGGTTTTAATCACTCCCAGAATAAATTATAGCTGATAGGGGGAGATATAAGCAAACTCCACTCATTTGTATCCTCGCCACCCACGAGGTAAAATAAGGCTATATGAAGCTAAAAAACGCCCTGCCCTGGCTGGTCCTGGCGTTGATACTGCCCGTGCTGGCGCTGTCTTTAACGGCGGGCATGGCCAGCGCCGGCTGCCCCTGCGAGGGCGATGGCGCCCCACCCCCATCTCCCCCCATAACCAAGGCCGTCCGCGTTGATGTCAGCCCGGGCGGCACTGGCGATGTCAAGGTAGAGAGACAGATGCCCCTATCCTATCCCGTTATCCGTACCGTGGTGCTGGGTGAGAGCGTCTACCTTGAGGCGTTGCCGGCCGATGGCTATTACTTCGTCGGCTGGGACGGGAACTTAAGCGGCAACGAAAACCCGGTATATGTGAAGATAAATACCGACACGATAATCACCGCCCACTTTTTCCCGGAAGAGATTGCCTCCGGGGATAACAAACTCCACCTCGTTTTCCCCGTAGGCACCGCTGTCCAGGATAAAGATGGCCAGCCTCTGGTGGGGCTAGAAATCGCGGTCAATGAGGCGCCATTGCCCTCACCCCCCGAGGCTGGTATCGTCGGGCTGCCCTATGAGCTGGGACCCCAGGGTACAACCTTCGACCAGCTGGTCACCATAAACTTCGCCTATGACCCCGACGAAATCCCTGACGGGGTGGCCGAAGAGGAGCTGTTCATGGGCTACTACGACGAAGACTCCGCCCAGTGGCTGGTCTTGCCCTCGGAGGTCGATATGGCCGGTCACATCGTTAGCGCTCTGGTCGACCACCTCAGCACCTTCGCTGTCATTGCCCCCCTGCCCCCGCCGTTGCCGGCTAGCTTCACCGCCAGTTCGCTGACCATCTCCCCGACTGAGGCTGAAATCGGCGAAACGGTGACCATAAGCGTCCTGGTGACCAACACGGGCGAGATGGAAGGCAGCTATGCCCTGACCCTCAAGCTGAACAGGGTGGTGGTTGAAGTCAAGGAGGTAACCATGGCCGGCGGCAGCCAGGAGGTGGTCCTCAGCACGTCCCGTGATGAAGCCGGCAGTTACTCGGTGACCGTCAATGGTCTTGAGGGCTCGTTCACGGTCCTGGAGGCACCGCTTCTGCCCATTGGGCTCCCCAAAGCGGTGGTCTGGGTGATATTAGGGCTGGCGATAGCGGCACTGGTGGCTTCGACCATTATCTTGCCGGTGGCCCGGATGCGCCGAAGCAACGACTAGCCCCGCGCCGAAAGCTCGGCACTATCCCTTAATTGCCGGGACTCCCCTGGGCACAAGAAAAGTCAATGCTAGGCTTGAAATTTGAATAATAAAGGTGGAACGAAGTAAAATATAGTTATATAAACCTGATGAGGATGGAGTTGATGAAGATGAAGCTGTTCAAAAATGCCTTACCCTGGCTGGTGCTGGCAGTGCTGCTGCCCGTACTGGCGTTGTCCTTAACGACCGTCCCCGCCGGAGCTGGTTGCTGCGGGGGCCCGCCCCCTGAGACTGACCTCTTCCGTGTCTATGTTAGCCCCGACGGCGGTGGCGATGTCGAGATAGGAGGCAAGATACCCGGCTCCTACCCCTACGTTCATCTCATCGAGGAGGGCTCAATCGTCCCTCTTGAAGCAATACCGGCCGATGGCTATTATTTCGTCGGCTGGAGCGGTGACCTGAGCGGCGACGAAGACTCGACTGGGGTAACCATAACCGCCGAAACCAATATCACCGCCCACTTTTTCCCCGAAGAGATTGCCTCCGAGGATAACCGGCTGAAAATCGATTTCCGGGAGGGCACCGTTGTCCAGGATAAAGACGGCGTCCAGCTCTTCGATATAGAGTTGGCTATCGCCGCTACACCCCCGCCCCCGCCCCCCGATGCCGAGATAGTCGGGCCGATCTATGAACTGGGACCCCACGGGGCAACCTTCAACCGGCTGGTCACCCTGAACTTCAGCTATGACCCCAACGAAATACCCCCCGGGGTAGCCGAAGAAGACCTGGCCCTGGGCTACTACGATGATGAGGCCGACGAGTGGCTGGTTCTGAGGTCGTCGGTTGATACGTCAAAGGATACCCTTTCCACCCGCTTTGACCACCTGAGCACCTTCGCCGTCATTGCCCCCAACCCCGCGCCGCCCGCCGCCTTCACCATCGGCGCGCTTGATATCTCACCGACTGAGGCTGATATCGGCGAGGCGGTAGCCATAAGCGTCCTGGTGACCAACACGGGCGAGCAGGCAGGCAGCTACAGCCTGAACCTGGTTGTCAACGGGACGGTAGTCGAGACCAGAGAAATAACTATGGCCGGCGGCAGCCAGACGGTGGTCTTTAACACGACCGGGAATGAAGCCGGCAGTTACTCGGTGGAGGTTAACGGGCTTGAGGGCTCGTTCACCGTCAGGGAGGCGCCAGCAGTCTCGACCGGGCTCTCCGGCACGGCTCTCTGGACGATAGTAGGACTGGGGATAGCGGCATTAGTGGTTTTGGTCGTCGTCATCATTGTCAAGAGGCGCCGAAGGTATGACTACTACTATTACTACTACTAGCCCCGCCCCGCCCCAATAAGCTCGGCGATGTCCTTGACTCCCTCTTTAGTCATAAACGCCTCTATCCCTTCCAATACTTCGAGGGGGGCTTTGGGGTTGGTGAAGTTGGCCGTGCCCACCTGAACGGCGCTGGCTCCGGCCATAATGAACTCCAGGGCGTCGCTGGCGGTGGCGATGCCGCCGATGCCCACCACGGGCACCGAAACGGCGCCAGCCACCTCGTAGACCATAAAAAGGGCTACGGGCTTTATCGCCGGCCCCGATAGACCCCCGCTGATATTGCCCAGCAGGGGTCGGCGTTTCGATATGTCAATGGCGATGCCCTTGAGGGTGTTTATCAGTGAAATAGCGTCGGCGCCAGCTTCAGCCACCGCTTGAGCCACCCCGACGATATCACCGGTGTTTGGCGTCAGCTTGACCATTAGCGGTAGAGAAGTCGCCGCTTTGACCGCCGCCGTAACCTTAGCGGCTGATTTGGCGTTGGCGCCGAACTCGGCGCCGCCGGCTTCGATGTTGGGGCAGCCGATGTTGACCTCGATGCCGCTTATTCCCGCTACTCCGTCCAGCCTTTGGGCCAAGGCGGCGTATTCCTCGACGGTCTCCCCCACGATATTAACGATGACCGGCACCCGCCACCCCGCCCAGATGGGCGCCTTTTCCTTAATTACGGCTTCGACGCCGATATTCTGCAGGCCGATGGCGTTGAGCACGCCGCAGGGCGTCTCCGCCAGCCTGGGCTGGGGGTTGCCCTCTCTGGGCTTGAGGGTAGTCCCTTTGCTGACGATAGCCCCCAGCTTTTGAATATCAAAGAGGTGCTCGTACTCGGTGCCCCAGCCGAAGGTGCCCGAGGCCGTCATCACCGGGTTGGCCAGCGTTAAGCCCCTTTTATTTTTGGGCGCCAGTTGTACCGAGAGCTTCAAAGACTTGCTCCTTATCATAGATTGAGCACGGTGCCCGCGTTGTTTGAGAAGAATTTGTCGCCGAACTCCTGGACCATTACTGCCGATGCCGCCATCCCCGTGCAGTGGCAGGCGCCCAGCCGCTTTACCCCCAGCTCCTTGAGGGCGGCTACCGTCCGCCAGATGCGTTCCTCGCTGGCATTCATCAGGTGGCTGCCGCCGAGCACGGTGTCTATCTTTTTCACCCCGCTGATTTTCCGGGCGTGGTAGAGGGTGTTGATGATGCCGCGGTGGGCACAGCCCAGGATAACCACCAGCCCGGGCGGGGTCTTTATAATCAACGCCTGGTCGTCCCTAAACCGGTCGGGCTTAAAGCCGCCGACATCCTTCACCGCCAGGAAAGGCTCGGTTTCCTCATAATCGGTCACTAAGGGAATCTCGCCGCTGGTCATTATCGAGTCGCTTATGGCTACCGGTTCCGCCGTCAGCCGAAAGCGGGCGCCCAGCTCTTCCAGCTCTTTTCGGGAGAAGGGGATACCGATGTATCTCCCCTCTTCGCCCTGGTCGGTGGCGTATTTCGCCTGCCAGATATCGGGGTGAGCGATTACCTCTATCTCCCGGCCGAGCTTTTCCAGGACGTGCTTCAAGCCCCCGGTGTGGTCGAAGTGGCCATGGCTTAGGACAATCTTGTCAATCTGGCTTAAGTCAGTGCCCAGCAGCTTGGCATTGTGGATGATGGAGAAGCTCTGGCCCGTGTCGAAGAGGACGTTGACTTCGTCGCTCTCCACCAGGACGCTTAACCCCCACTCCCCCACAAAGCCATCCATACCGGCGGTGTTTTCGCTCAGGGTGGTGAGGCGCAACCCCATCTCGCTCTCCTGCTCAGTGCTGGTGACTAGTATAAGCCATATCCTGTTCTCTGGCAACCTTCCTGACGAACAAAAGCGGGAAGACGATGTCGCTCATACAGCAGGGAAGCCAGACGGCCAGGAAGAGGAAGACGAAAATCAGGGGCAGCAGCGGCACCCAGGAAGCGGTGCCGAAGGCGGTGAAATAGAAAAGCGAAGCCCAGGTGCTTAAGAGCACGTGCCCGGAGTGGGGGATTTTGGTGGTCTGCTTCCAGTAGCCGATGGCGATGCCGATAGCCGCCGCCGCGTTTATCACTATCCACGTGGGCACATTTAGATAGGGAAACGCCGCCGTCTCCAGGAAGGGCAGGTGGAGGCCGATATTAATGCTCAGCGTGCTCCCCTCGACGAAGGGGATTACGGCGTCGCTCAAGGTGGCGATGCCCACCGAACCGAAATAGCCGATTAGAATCGCCGCCCAGAGCCGCCCCCGGCTGTAGCGCCGGTACATGGCGGTGGTCACCAGGGCGCTCAAGATAATGTGGAGAGGGTGCAGGGTGTAGAAGACGGCTTCGGAAGTAGAGGCGGGCAGGTCGGTGATGAGGATGATAGCCATAATGATAATGCCGGTTACCGCTCCGATGGCGGTGAAGGGGGCGTGGGCTTTAAGCTCGTGCAGTATTCGTCTAAGCATTTTGGCAGTTCTGGCAGCGCCCGATGAACTCGAGCAGGTGCCCCTCTATCTCAAAGCCGGTCTCCCGGCAGAGCCTTGCCTCCAGCTCGGCGAGATTATAGCCGCTGAAGTCGATAACCTCGCCGCATTCGGCGCAGATAAGGTGGTGGTGGTGCCCCGGGGCGGCGATGGTGTAGCTGCGGCAGCTCCCCCCCGCGTGCAGCTCGCAGATAAGCTCTAATTTAGCCAGTATCTCCAGGGTGCGGTAGATGGTCACCAGCCCGATGGTAGGGTGGTCCTGACTTACCTTTTGGTGGAGGGCGGCGGGGGTGAGGTGGTCGGGGCTGGAGGCGATGGCGTTTATGACCGCCCGGCGCTGTGGAGTGAGCTTGTAGCCGTGGCGCTTGAGTGTGGTGGTTAGTTTCTTTTCGCTGAGTCTCATCTCAAGCTCCAAATGAAAATGATTATCATTTATATGTATAATTTTATCATGGTTGTCAAGCCCCCCACCCCACCTTTTTTAGCGTACGTCTTTCTTTCCCACCCGTCCCACCCAATAGAGGTTAGACCTCTATTAACTCCTTATTTTGGGGATACGACCTCCCTACCCCATTTGGGGGGTGTTTAAGAGGGGCGTAGCCCCTCTTTACCCTGCCGTGCGGGGTGGTGGGCGGGAAAAGATATAAAACGGGTGGAGAGGGGAATAACCCTACAGGGGGATATATAAGGGGTGCCAACCTTATAGGGTGGGTATTGGGTGGGACAAAAATACGTACGCTAACAAGGTGGGGGGGAGACCCTTCGCTAAAGCTCAGGGTGACAGCAGAGAATGAAGTAAAAATCCCTAAAATGTGTCTGGGGGCATTGACCAAACAGAATAATTGAGATACACTTGAGGTATAGTAGCGCTATACGCCAAAGGCTTATAGCGCTAGTCCTTCTGCCCAATCTTGCTTTCGCGCAAAATCGTCAACCATAGAAGCTTAGCTGTCGGCATAGCTAAGCAGGGGGAGGGAGAGATGAAAAAGAAGACGGAACGAACGAATGTAGGCTTCAATCTGCTTAAGGCCCGCCTGGAAAGCGTGAAAAAGCGGCTGGCTGGGGAGTTAGAGCAGCTTAAGTCCAGCGTCCGTCCGGCTGACGAACGGCGTGAAGGCAGCCCCTTCGGCAAACGGGAGGAGGAGGCCACCGAGAGCTTTGAACTGGAAAGGCGGCTGACCCTGGAAAAGAGGCTTAGAGAGCAGCTGGCTGAAGTGGAACATGCCCTGAAGAAGTTCAAGGACGGGACCTACGGCTTATGCGATAGCTGTGGTAAGCCGATATCACCGGAGCGCCTGGAGGCGCTGCCCCAGGCCAGCCTGTGCCTGGAGTGCAAGGCGCGCCTGGCGAAGGAGGCCAAAGGTAAGTAATCCCCGGGACAGGCGGTGGCAGCTCGTCTTTTTCCTCGTTGCCCTATCGGTGCTGGTTGCCGACCAGCTCACCAAGCTCTGGATAAGGTCCACCTTGGATATCGGCGAGACGCTGTGGCAGGCGGGAATCTTCAGCATCGTCCGTACCAAGAATACCGGTGCCGCCTTCGGCTTATTTCAGGAACATGCCTTCGTCATCGCCATAATCGCTGGCGTCGTCGTTATCCTGGTACTCTTCTATGTCCTCTGGGCTCACCGCCGCTACCCCTTCTTCAACAGCCGCCTGAGCTGGGTGGCGCTGGGCCTGATTTCGGGCGGTATCGTCGGCAACCTCATCGAACGGGTAGGCAACCTGGTTGACCCGTCGCGCTTCGTCGGCGTTACCGACTTTATCAGCGTCGGCTGGTGGCCCGCCTTCAACATTGCCGATTCGTCGCTGGTGGTGGGCACCATCCTGCTGATTCTCTCCCTGCTGCTCATGATATTAAAGTCGGATTCATCGTGAGGAGTCATGGAAAAGTCATACTGGCTTACCGCTGATGGGGACGACCGTCTCGATAAATACGTCTGCGCCCAAGTACTCGAGCTTTCCCGGACACAGGTGCAAAGGCTCATTGCCGCGGGCAATATCACCGTAAACGGGCAAAAGGCCAAGCCCGGACACAGGCTCAGCCCCGGCGACAGGGTTGATGTTACTGTTCCCCCCACCCCGCCCCAGGAGCTGAAACCAGAGGCGATTCCCCTAAAAATCATCTACGAGGACGACGACCTCCTCGCCGTGGATAAGCCGGCGGGACTGGCCGTCCACCCCGCCCCGGGCCACCCCGCCCATACGCTGGTCAACGCCATACTGGCGCACTTCCCCCACCTGGCCGACATCGGCGACTGGCTGCGCCCCGGTGTTGTCCACCGCCTGGATAAAGACACCTCGGGGGTGATGCTGGTGGCTAAGAACAGCGTTGCCCAGGCCAATCTCTCCAAGCAGTTCAAGTCCCATTCCGTGACTAAAGCCTACCTGGCACTGGTCAAGGGCAAGCTCACCCCGGAAAATGGCATTATCGAAGCCGACATTGGCCGCGACCCCCGCAACCGAAAGAAGATGGCGGTGGTGGCTCAAGGCAGGGAGGCGCGCACCGAATACCGCGTGGTCAAATACATCGGCGGCTATACCCTGCTTGAGGTTATGCCCGAAACGGGCCGCACCCACCAGATAAGGGTGCACCTGGCGGCCATCGGCTTTCCCGTGGTCGGGGATGAGGTCTACGGGGTAAAGTCAAAGTATCTTTCCCGCCAGTTTTTACACGCCTCCCGTTTGGGCTTTAAGCTCCCTTCAAGCGGGGAGTACGTGGAGTTCGAGTCAGAATTGCCCAATGACTTGCAAAAGGCGCTGGAGAATATTGGCTAGGGTTTATAGGGGTGGACTGTCATTCGGGTTGTATAAGCGCAATTTTGGCAAATATCATAACTGCGATAATAAAACATACAACTGCAGCAATCCACATTAGGGCATCTGGTGGTTTTAAGGGTAAGAAATTATACCCAATTACCGCTACCATCAGACCAAATGTGATTCTAGTTCGCATTTCAGCTTTTGGCATTTTGTTTACCTCCTGTGTGCAATTATAACATTCCAGGTCTTTCTTCCCACCCAATACCCACCCTACAGAGGTGTCACCTCTATAGATTTCTCTCCTCACCACCCTAGAATGTCGCCAATTTAGGTGGTAGAATGGATGGTGGGGTGGGGGGAAATGTGATAGGGGCATGACCTATGTCTGTTGAGTGGACTTCGGTCAGTATAAATCTGATATCTCCTGTCATTTCCTTTATCTTGGGAATAATTTCTAGGACGATTTTTGACATCGTTCTAAGAAAGAACCCAATACGGAATTTCTGGAGCGGATGCTTGGCATCGCCAGTAAACATTATAGTTCCATCAGTGCGGCTAGATTACATTGCCCCTTCTCACCGCGCTGGCTACAGCTCATTGAATGCTGCAGCCAAAGTTGAGTCGTTATTATCCCTCTTTACTAACGTTCCCGAGAACATTAGAGTACTTGAAAGTAAGTATGCCGCTGAACGATTGGAAGAAAATATTGTTTTAATCGGTGGTCCTATAACCAATGAGTTAACCAGAAGAATGATGCAAGATTTTGATTTCCCCTTCTCTTTCAGGAAGCGCACACTGATAGACAGGTACCAAAATAAGGAGTACGCGCCGAAGTTGGCAAAGGACGGAAGTGTTTTAGAAGACTTCGCTTTGGTTTTGAAGATTACGAATCCTTACAATGATAGGAGGAGCTTGGTGATAATAGCCGGCTGTTTTGGGTATGGGACTTATTCAGCATCACTAGCCGTCACAAATCCTAAGAGTCTTAGAATTATAAACCAGAAGGTCAAATCGAGGCCAACAGGCATTGTTGTGAAATCCTATGTTATTCAGGGGGTGCCACAAAGACCGTTCATAATTGATGTATTTGAGGTTAAACAAAAACAGGGGCATTTGAAAGGATGACTTAAATGATCAGTCCTTTGAGAAGATGGGGGGAATAAGGAGATTTAAAGAGGGGGTGAAGCCCCCTCTTTCTTATTCAGTCCACCCTAGAATCTTAGTTGGTGGAATGGTAGAATGTTAAACAATGAAAAAACCAGTCCGGGTCCGCTTTGCCCCCAGCCCCACCGGTTATCCCCACGTGGGCAATATCCGCACGGCTTTGTTTAACTGGCTCTTCGCCCGCCACTACGGCGGCAAGTTCATCGTCCGCATCGAGGATACCGACATCGCCCGCCGGGTGGAGGGGGCGGAGAAGGGGATACTGGACTCGCTGCGCTGGCTGGAGTTGTATTGGGACGAAGGCCCCGACGTCGGCGGCGACTACGGGCCCTACTATCAGTCGCAACGGCTGAAACTATATCAGGCTGCCGCCGAGAAACTGGTGGCGCAGGGCGACGCCTACTATTGCTATTGCTCCCCGGAGCGTTTGGAGGCGATGCGCGCCGAGCAGGTCAAACGAAAACAGCCGCCTGGCTACGACCGCCACTGCCGCGAGCTGACACCCGAAGAGAGGGCTGAAAAAGAGGCGGAGGGCATCGTGCCCGTGGTGCGCTTTAAGGTGCCGTTGGAAGGGCAGACCCGATTCAAGGACTTAATCTACGGCGACGTCGTCTTCGAGAACAATACCCTCGACGATTTCGTGCTGCTCAAATCCGATGGCTACCCCACCTACCACCTGGCTAACGTCGTCGACGACAGCGCTATGAAGATAAGCCACGTCATCCGCGCCGAGGAGTGGGTGTCGAGCACCCCCCGCCACCTCCTGCTCTATAAGGCGCTTAAGCTCGAACCCCCCGAGTTCATCCACCACCCCATGATACTGGGGCCCGACCGGGCCAAGCTGAGCAAGCGGCACGGCTCCGTTTCCATACTGGAATACCGCGACCAGGGCTACCTGGCCCAGACCATGTTCAACTTCCTGGCCCTCATCGGCTGGTCGCTGGACGATAAGACCGAGATAATCCCCCGCCAGGAGTTGGTCGATAACTTCTCGCTGGAGAGAATCGGCAAGACCGGGGCAATCTTTAACCGCGAAAAGCTGGACTGGATGAACGGCGTCTATATCCGCAGCCTAACGCCCGACGAGTTCTTCGAGGCGGTGCAGCCTTACCTGATGACGGATGTCATCACTGGCGAGGCGCTAATCGGCAACGAGGACTATGTCCGAAAGGTCTTGCCTTTGGTGCAGGAGCGCGCCAAGACGCTGCTCGAGGTGGTCGAGCTGACCCGGTTCTTCTTCGTCGAAGAGCTTGAATACGACGCCAGAATGCTTATCGGCAAGAAGATGGACAAAGATTCCACCGTCAAGGCATTAAAGGCGGCGCAGGACAAACTCGAACCGCTTAAAGCCTTCGACGCCGGCTCCCTGGAGGCGGTGCTCCGCCCGCTGGCGCCGGAACTGGGCCTAAAGACGGGGCAGCTCTTCGGCGTGCTCCGGGTGGCCGTTACCGGCCAGACCGCCGCCCCGCCCCTCTTCGAGACCATGGCGGTCTTGGGCCGTGAGCGCTCGCTAAAGCGTATCGCCGCCGCACTATCAAGGCTATGAACAGAGGTGCCCTATCCGGCTACCGCGTCCTCGACCTCACCGATGAAAAAGCCTTACTCTGCGGACGCTTTCTGGCCGATATGGGGGCGGAGGTCATCCGCATCGAGGAACCGGGAACGCCCCCGACTTTTAGCTGGGAAAACCTGGGCAAGCGTTCGCTGACCCTAGATGTGCAACTGAAAGCGGGGCAGGAGCTATTCAAGCGTCTGGTCAAAAAAGCCGACGTCCTTATTGAAAGCCATCCCCCCGGTCATTTAGAGGCTCTAGGTCTGGGCTATAGTCAGCTGGCTCGAGTCAACCCCCGCCTGATTATGGCTTCGGTTACTCCTTTCGGTCAGGGCGGGCCCTACCGCGACTACAAGTCATGCGATTTGGTCGCCAGCGCCCTGGGCGGGCAGCTCTACGTCACTGGCGAGCCCGGAAAGCCGCCGCTAAAGCCCTTCGGCAACCAGAGCTACTACCTGGGCTCCCTTTTCGCCGCCATCGGCGTCCTGCTGGCGCTCTGGAACCGCCATAGCTCGGGCAAAGGGCAGCATATCGATATCTCCTTGCAGGAGTGCGTCGTCGCTACCCTTGACCACGTCCTGGTGCGCTATTTCTATGAGGATGAGGTGGCTAAACGTCAGGGCAGCCTGCACTGGAACAACGCCTTCCGCGTCTTTCCCGCCAAAGACGGCTACGTCCTGCTCTCGCTGTTCTACCAGTGGGAGACGCTGGTGGAGTGGCTTGCGTCTGAAGATATGGCGGAAAACTTAATTGATGAAAAATGGCAGGGCAGGGACTATCGCCTTGAGCACATTGACCGTGTCATTGAGGTTCTGGAGCGCTGGACGAAAAGACATTCTAAAGCCGAGCTGGTGGAGAAAGCCCAACTGATGCGCTTCCCCTGGGCGGAGGTCGCCTCGCCGTCAGACCTTCTGGCCAGCCCCCAGCTAAAAGCGCGCAAATTCTGGCTCGATGTAGAGTACTTAGGCCAGAGGTACAAACTCCCGGGGAGCGGAGTATGAAAGATATTGAGCCGGGCTATATTGCCCTCTATCGTTCCGGGGAGCTGGAGAGGCGTGCGGCAAGGCTCGAAGCGCGGTTGGGAGCCTGCGATATCTGCCCGCGGGAATGCGGCGTCCGCCGCCTGGAGGGGGAGTTGGGGTTTTGCCATTCAGGCCGCAAGCCCATTATCGCCTCGGTCTGCGCCCATCACGGCGAAGAGCCGGCGCTTTCGGGGAGCCGCGGCTCGGGGACGGTATTCTTCGGCAATTGCAATATGCGCTGCGTCTACTGCCAGAACTACCAGATAAGCCAGGACAATACCACTCAGAAGAAAAACGAGGTAACGATTGCTGTCTTGGCGGAACGCATGCTCTACCTGCAAAACGAACTGCACTGTCACAATATCAACCTCGTCTCCCCCTCCCACTTCGTCCCCCAGATAGTCCGGGCCGTTCTGGAGGCGGTGTCTAAAGGGCTGCGGCTGCCGCTGGTCTACAATACCAGCAGCTATGACTCGCTGGCTACCCTGCGGGAGCTTGACGGCGTGGTCAGCATCTACCTGGCCGACCTGAGGTATGCCTCCAATAAATGGGGTCGGAGATTCTCTAAGTCTCCCGATTATGTGGAGCGCTCTCGGGCCGCCATTAAGGAGATGTACCGGCAGGTGGGGGAGTTAGTAACCGATGAAGCCGGCGTCGCCCGCAAGGGGTTGATAGTGCGCCACCTGGTACTGCCCAACGGCATCGCTGGCAGCGAGGAGTCGTTAAGGTGGCTGGTCGAAAAGGTATCGCCGAAGGTGACGGTGAGCGTCATGTCCCAGTACTTCCCCGCCCACCGCGCCCCGCGGATTCCCCTGCTTTCCCGGACAATCTCCGCCGAGGAGTATGATGAAGTCAGTCGGCTGGTGGCCGAGCTTGGGATAGAAAACGGCTGGCTGCAGGGGATGGACTCCTCACAAAACTACCGGCCCGACTTTGCCCGCGAGGTGGGGCCTTTCCCGTCAAGGGAGGATAGCAGGCAATGAGTTTCCCTTACCTTTTCCTCTTGCGCTTGGTAAAGGCAAAGCGAATCTTTTTGCCCGATGGCTTGTCTTTCTTATTTACGTTTTCAATGAAGGTCTTGAGGTCGGGGAGGGGTTTTTCGGCCACTTTAGGTTCCTTTTTGTTTAGTTTGGCAGACATGGAGTTGATTATAGCACAGGTTCAGGGGTAAAGCCAAACTGAATACCTTGAGGGGCGGTGGGCGGGAATAGATAAAGAGGGAGGTGGATTATGGGGGAAGAAAAGAAAAAGCCAAGCGAGCTATATCCGCGGGTTGCCGAATGTGAAGAAAGATTAAATGACCTAGTTACAGAGACGACAAATGTTAGTAAAGAGATGCTTTCTGTTAGCGAGCATCTCTATACATCCGATATTTTTTTCATAGGGGTTATGAATAGGTCTATTAACCTTATAGATGCAATTCTAGTTCTTACTGATCGGTGGAATTTCGTAGCAGCAGGCCCACTCATTCGCCTTCACTTGGATACTTTACTATGCTTATCGTATTTACGAACTATTAGAAATCACGACGCATTTTTGATCCAAATTCTCCAAGGTAAACGGATGAATAAAATCAAGGATGAGGAAGGGGAATGGCTCACTGATGCTAGGCTTCGTGGTTACGCAAAATCAGTATTTCCCCAAGTTGACAATGTCTACCAAGAGACTTCCAAATTGATTCATTTCTCAGATAAACACGTGTTTACTTGTATTGAGGCGCTTGATGACAAAGGTAGAACCGCAGGATTCTCTATCGGTAAAGGTTCATCAAGATGGAGTGAGAAAGACATTCTTACTCTTTTGGAGTGTGCTATAGCGATTACTGATGCGATTCTTGCTGTTAGCAGAGGGTGGGTTCTAGAAAAGGCACAAATGAGCAACCCGAAGGATGAACTAAAATGACCACCCCAATCCTAAAAGGTATAATCATCCTCGACTTCACCTGGGTGCTGGCGGGCCCCTACGCCACCCGCATCCTGGCCGACTTCGGCGCCGAGGTGCTCAAGGTCCAGCCCCTCCTCCCCCGGGAAGAGGACGTCTTCGCCCGCGGCTACTCTAACACCTGGAACCGTAACAAGCGGGGCATCACATTGAATATGGCTAAGCCCGAAGGCGTCGCCCTGGCCAAAAACCTGGTGTCTTTAAGCGACGTCGTCGTCGAGAACTTTACCCCCCGCGTTATGGCCAACTGGGGGCTTGACTACGAAAACCTCAAAAAGATAAAGCCCGACGTAATAATGCTCAGCCTTTCTACGATGGGCGGCACCGGTCCTCAGAAAGACTATACTGGCTTTGGCCCCACCGTCCAGGCTTTCTCGGGCTTGACCCACCTCACCGCCTATCCTGACGGCCCACCGCTGGGTCCGGGCACGGCTTATGCCGACCATGTTGCCGCCCTGTTCGCCTGTCTGGCCCTGCTCGGTGCTCTGGAACAGCGCCGCCGCACGGGCGAGGGTCGGCATATCGATGTCTCCCAGGTCGAGGCGATGGCGAGCCTGCTCGGCGACGCCTTTGTTCCTCCAAAGGAGTCGGCTTTCCAGGGCGTCTATCGCTGTAAAGGAGAAGACCGCTGGTGCGCTATTTCTGTCGCCACCGACGAAGAGTGGCAGGGACTTAAAAAAGCTCTGGGAAATCCGCCCTGGGCTGAAGAAAAGAGGTTCGCCACTTTAGCCGCTCGCCTTGAGAACAAAGAGGCACTGGATGCTTTGATAGGGGAGTGGACGCGAAAACGCACCGCCGAGGAGGTAATGGCTTTGCTTCAAAAGCAGGGGGTAGCCGCTGGAGTTGTCCAGGATGCCCGCGATTTAGCCCAAGACCCCCAGCTCAAAGAGCGCGGCTTTTTCATCGAGCTTGACCACCCTGAGATGGGCAAGACCATATCCGACGCCAGCCCAATAAGGCTCTCCGATAGCCCGCCCCGCTACCACCCCGCCCCGCTTTTAGGCCAGGACAGCGGCTATGTCTATGGGGGGCTTTTGGGGCTGAGCCAGGGTGAGATGGATAGGCTCAAGGAGAGGGGAGTAATATAGGTTTTCCTATCTACCGTCATTGTCATTCCCGCGAAGGCGGGAATCCAGCCTCTCTGCTCCACCCCACCTTTATTAGCGTACGTAATTTTGTCCCACCCTGCCCACCCTTAGAGGCGCTGCCTCTAGAATTCCTTGGGTTACGTGCCTCCCCGCCCCGATTTTATCTATTCCCACCCATCAGAAACTCTAAGCACGAAATCCTAAATACTAAACAACGCAATTCGTATCTGTTTAGAGTTTAGATATTAGGATTTAGAGATTTCCCCCGTTGGGGGTGGGGAGAGAGACTTAAAGGGGTTACACCCCATTTAGGGTGGGTATTGGGTGGGAAAGAAAGACGCACGCTAACAAGGTGGGGTGGGACTTAAAACCCATGCCCTAAACCCTCCTGAAGAACAGACATAAAACGCTATTGACTATCGCCATTTGCCATAGTAAATTTTCTATAAGGCTCGAAAAATAAGGAGGGTTTTGTATGGCAAAGCCAAAGGTTTATCCGGTTTCGGTCAAGGGCGAACTCAGCGTGCCGCCGGCCCGCGGCTGGTGGCTGCTCAAGTGGCTGCTGGCGATTCCCCACTACGTTGTGCTGATGTTTCTCTGGATTGCCTTCGTCGTCGTTTGCATCATCGCCTTCTTTGCCATTCTGTTTACCGGGAAATACCCGCGCGGGCTCTTCGACTTCAATGCCGGCGTCCTGCGCTGGAGCTGGCGGGTGGGCTTCTACTCCTATAGTGCGCTGGGCACGGATAAATACCCGCCCTTCTCTCTGGAATCCACTGACTACCCCGCCGACCTGGAAATAAAATACCCCGCCAAGCTCTCCCGCGGGCTGGTGCTGATAAAGTGGTGGCTGCTGGCCATCCCCCACTACATCATCGTCGGCATCTTCCAGGGGGGTGCGGGACGCAACGGCGGTGGCGGGCTTATCTTTGCTCTGGCTATCATTGCCGCCATAGCCCTGCTCTTCACCGGCAAATACCACAAGGAAATCTTCAAGCTGGTGGTGGGCATGAACCGCTGGGTCTATCGGGTGGCCGCCTACGCCTCGCTGATGACGGACGAATACCCGCCCTTCCGTCTCTGGGACGACTAGGCTTTCTGGCATTTAGGGCAGAAATAGCTGCCCCGGTTGCGCACCACGATACGCTCTAAGGGCGTGCCGCAGACGGGGCAGGTTTCTCCCCGCCGATGGGCTACCCGGAACTGCCAGTGGGCGCTGCCTTTCTCGCCGCTGGGGCGAAAATAGGTGTCGGTGCTGGCCCCTTTTTCTTGGATGCCGGCGGCCAGCACTTCTCTTATAGCCTTATAGAGCCGTTTAACCTCTTCTTTCGTCAGGCTTCCCCCCGCCCTCAGGGGGTGGATTTTAGCCAGGAAAAGCGCTTCGTCGGCGTACATGTTGCCGATGCCAGCGACAAGGCTCTGGTCGCAGAGCAGCGCCTTTATCGGCGCCGTGCGGTTCTTTAGCTTTTCCGCCAGCACTTTGGACGTAAACTCTTCACCCAGTGCCTCGGGCCCCAGCTTACCGCCGACGCTCTTTTCGTCATCAACCAGCCACATGATGCCGAACTTGCGCGGGTCGCGGAAATAGATGTTGGTGCCGTCGTCGAGGTGGATTATCGCCCGGACGAACTTTTCGGGGTCTTTGAGCCAGAGCGAGCCCGTCATCTTGAGGTGAATGACCAGCGCCTGCCCGCCGGAAAGGCTGAAGATAAGATACTTTCCCCGCCGCCCCAGTCCGGTTATCCTTTGCCCGACGAGATGCTTGCGGAACTCCTCAAGCGAAGGCTGGCGCACGATGCCCTCCCAGGGCAGGCTCAAGCCGATGACGGTGCGCCCGATAACATAGGGGGAAAGCTCGTTCTTTATCGTCTCGACCTCGGGCAGCTCAGGCATTCTTACCTCTTTTAGCCTCGAATTTATTGTATATGACTATGGCCGGGTAGAGCACCAGTCCCCCCAGCGCTATTCCCCCCGCCACGTCGCTGAGCCAGTGCGTCCCCAGATAAAGGCGCGAGAACCCGGTGAAAAGGATAATCACGATGAGCAACGCCCGCAGAAACCATATGGCTGTCGTTGACTTCACCAGCCTCGGCGCCAGGTAAAAGAGAAAGCCGCAGACGGCGGTGGCGCAGGCCATATGCATGCTGGGGAAGTTGGAGCTGAACCCCCCCGCCATTACCTGTACCAGCTCGCCATCGGGGCGGGGGCGGTTGACCAGAAGCTTTATCAGCCAGCTGATAAGCGCAGCGGCAAATGCGGTCAGGGCGATAAAGATAGCCCCTCGCCACCGCGACGGCAGCCACAATTTAAGCGCCACCGCTACGCCCAGGATAAGGGCGTAGGGGGCAAACTGCATTATCGGCTTAATCCCGGCAAAATCAATATCCTGAATCCAGAGGTTGATATTAGGCTCACCGGGGAAATAGTCGAAGCGGTGGGCGAAATAGCAAAAAATCCCGAAAAGGGCGATAAGAAGGGCGTAAAGCGCGGTAGCTCGCCGGCTCATCGGCCCCTATTCCATCTCTCCCCAGTTGGGGCCCGTCTTGACGGCGGCTTTTAAGGGGACGCTCAAGGTCAGGGCCGAGGTCATCAACTCGGGAACGATTTCCTTCATCTCCTTGAGCTCGGCTGAGGGCACCTCGAAGATAAGCTCGTCGTGCACCTGTAGAAGCATCTTGCTCTTAAGTTTACGTTTTTCAATCTCCCGCTCCAGGTTAATCATGGCCACCTTGATGATGTCGGCCGAGGTGCCCTGAACGGGCATATTGATGGCCATCCTCTCGGCGGCTTCCCGCACCTGGCGGTTCTGGGCGTTGATTTCGGGGATGGACCGCCGCCGTCCCAAGATAGTCTGGACGTAGCCCGTCTTGCGGGCTTCTTCCTTGGTCGCCTCCAGGTAGCTCTTTACCCCCGGGTATTTCTCGAAATAGGCGTTAATGAAACTGGCCGCTTCCTCCCGGGAAAGCCCTGTCGCCTGCTCCAGCCCGTATTCGCTCATGCCGTAGATAACGCCGAAGTTCACCGTCTTGGCCACCCGCCTCATCTCCGGCGTCACCTTTGACGGCTCCACCCCGAAGACCTGGGCGGCGGTGGCGGTGTGGATATCCTCGTCGTGGCGGAAGGCGCTGGTCAGGCTCTTATCCTGAGAAAGATGGGCCAGGGCGCGCAGGTCAATCTGCGAGTAGTCGGCGGAAAGCAGCTGCGAACCCTCCGGGGCGATAAAGGCCCTTCTTACCTCTTTGCCCAGCTCCCCCCGCACGGGTATGTTCTGTAAATTCGGCTCGCTCGATGACAATCTCCCCGTGGTGGTGCGCGTCTGGTTGAAGCTGGTGTGCAAACGTCCTGTCTTGGGGTTGATTAGACCAGGCAGGGCGTCTATATAGGTCGACTTTATCTTGCTCAGCTGGCGGTAGTCCAGTATCAATTCGATGACGGGGTGGATGCCGAGCAGTTCTTCCAGCACCGCCGCCCCCGTGGAATAGCCCCCCTTGGTCTTGCGGGCGGGCGTCAGATGCAGTTCCTCGAATAATACCTGGCTCAACTGCTGCGGCGAGTTGATGTTGAACTCGTGCCCGATATTATCATAAATCTCCTTCTCCACCTTGGATAGTTGTTCGCCCAGCCTTTGCGACATCTCTTTAAGCAAGCCGCTGTCCAGGGCGACGCCGTTCCTCTCCATGTGCAGCAGCACGGGCACCAGAGGCATCTCGACCTCGGCAAAGAGCTTCCAGAGCTTTTGCTCTTTTAGCTCCGCCTCAAATATCCCGGCCAGCCTCAGCGTCATGTCGGCGTCGGCGCAGGCGTAGTCGGCGGTGCGGGCGATTTCCACCTGTGACATGGGAATCTGCTTCTTACCCGCCCCGATAAGCTCGCTTATGGGCGTCATCTCCACCGCCAGGTGCTCGAAGGCGAGGGCTTTCAGGCCCATCGACTTCTCCCCCAGTAAATAGGCTGCCACCATCGAGTCGAAGCCCAGGTTGTTGACCGTTATGCCGTAGTTAGCCAGCACCGCCATGTCGTACTTGCCGTTGTGCGCCAGCTTGCTTAAATCCTTGTCTTCCATAACCGGCTTGAGCCTGGCGATAACCTCATCTAAAGGCAGCTGTGCTATCGCCTCCAGCCCGATGTGCCCCACGGGTATATAGTATGCCTCGCCCTTTGCTGGCGATAGCGATATTCCCACCAGCTTGGCCGTCATCGGGTCTAGGCCCGTGGTCTCGGTGTCGAAGGCGAAGGTCTTAGCCGCCGTCAGGCGCTTTATTAGTTTATCCAGGTCGGCGGCGCTGTTGACGATTTTGTATTCCCCCTGCGGTGGCTTGGCTTCAACGCTGGGTGCCCCCTCTACCTGGGGCAGCTTGGGCAGCAGGCTGGCGAACTCGAGCTCGCGGAGGAGCTCGGTCACCTTGTTGCGGTCGTAGTGGCTCACCCGGCAGTCATCGAGCTTTAATTCAACGGGCATCTGGGTAACGATGGTGGCCAGTTCCTGGCTCTGGCGGGCGACGGCTTCGTTATCTTTAAGCAGGGCCTGTAATTTTTCCGGTTCGACCTTATCTATATTCTCGTAGATGCCCTCGACGGAGCCGAACTGCTCGATGAGCTTGACCGCCGTCTTGGCGCCGATTCCGGTTACCCCGGGTATATTATCCGAGGGGTCGCCCACCAGCCCCTTGAGGTCGGCGATCTGCTCCGGCTTGACGCCGTACTTCTCCTTTACCGCCGCCTCGTCGAAGAGCATGGTGTCGCTGAAAGACTTTCTCGGCTTGGGGTAGAGCACCTTCACCCTGGGCGATACCAGTTGCATGGCGTCGGCATCACCGGTGACGATGATGGTCTCGACATCTTTGTCGCTGGCCTGATTACTCAGCGTGCCCAGCAGGTCGTCGGCTTCATAGCCCTCCATCTCGAAGATGGGGATGTTAAATGCTTCCACCAGCTCCCTGACCCGACCCAGCTGTCCCACCAGCTCCTGGGGGGTCTCGGGGCGGTGCACCTTGTACTGGTCGAAGAGCTTGTGGCGGAAGGTGGGCCCCTTCATGTCGAAGGCGATGGCGTAGTGGCTGGGCTTGAGCTCGTTGATTACCTTGAGCAGCATCTGGGCGAAGCCGTAGACGGCCCCCACCATCTCGCCGCTCTTGCGCAACGTTAGCGGGGGCAAAGCGTGGAAGGCGCGGTGGAGCAGGGCGTTGCCGTCAAAGAGGACCAGAAGCGGTTTTTCCATGAGTCTATTATAGCAGAGGGGGAAGGTGGGGGATAGACTAAAAATCCTGCCGTTGGGCTTTGGGCAGGGGTCTCAGGTAGGAGGTGTCGTTGTGCTTTATCAGCACAAAGCGCCCGTCCTGGTGGCTAAAGGTGGTCGTTCCGCAGGTATCCAGTCTTATGTTCCAGAAATGGGAGTTGTCCAGCCCCAGCAAGGCGCAAATCAGGACCTTGTTCACCACCCGGTGCGATACCAGCACCACCCTTTCCCGGTGTTTGGCCACTATCCCGTTCACAACTTTTAAGGCTCTTTCCCTGACCCCGTCCAGGCTTTCGCCGCCGGGTATCTTGACCAGGTGCGGGCTTTCCGCCCACTGCCGGTAGAGCTCTTTATATTTCTCCCTGACCTCCTTGAGATGCAAGCCCTGCCACTGGCCGAAGTCGCCGTCAATAAGCCCGGGGCTGGTCTCCACCTTGAGCTTGTGGCGGCGGGCAATGGCTTCCGCCGTGTCTAAGGCTCGCTTTAGCGGTGATGAGTAAACGGCCTCTATCTTTAGCTCGCTCAAATGTTCCGCCAAAAGTTCTGCCTGCCGCCGTCCCGTCTCGTTAAGCTCCACGTCAACCCGGCCCCGGAATACCTCCTCCACGTTCCACTCGGTTTCCCCGTGCCTGGCCAGGGTGATTTCGGTCATAAGGTCAGTCCTTCTTTTCCTCCTCCTCTATCTTCTCCACCTCGATGGTGCACTCGGTGACCAGGGCGGCGAAAGCCCCCAGCGCCGCCAGCAGGGGCGCTACCAGTATGGTTACCGCCGCCACGGGCGCTCCCACTGTCAGCGGAATCTCGAGCACCGTCCGTTTTTCGTGGATAATGCGCACCCTTCTGATGTTGCCTTCGTGGATGAGCTGTTTGACCTTCTCGACTACTTTGTCACCGTCTATGGTGAACTTTTCCGTTTTGGCCATGTCTTTAACCTCCTAAAGGGTATGTTAGATTTGTTTCCAGCGTTGTGTCAAGAGAGCTTTAGCCGTGAGGAGGATTGTAAAAGTGGCCGTTCTGTATGATAATATCTCTGACTAAAGGTCATTTCGTAGAGTCGGCATGCTAACCTACATACTGTTTGCCATCGGTTTTGCCCTTCTTATCAAAGGGGCGGGCTGGCTTGTTGACGGAGCCTCGGCATTAGCCGGAAGATTAAGGGTATCCAGCCTGATAATCGGCTTGACCATCGTTGCCTTTGGCACTTCCACCCCCGAGCTGGGGGTCAACCTGTACGCCAGCTTTCAGGGAACTACCGATATTGCCATCAGCAATATCCTGGGGAGCAATATCTTTAATATCCTCTTTATCCTTGGCGTCTCAGCCATTATTTATCCTCTTTTGGTCAGAGAGGATACGGTTTGGAAACAAATCCCTCTGACCCTCTTGGCGGCGTTAGTCCTCGGCATTCTGGCTAATGATGCGCTAATAGACAAGGCCAGTTTGTCGGTTTTAACCAGAATAGACGGCATAATATTCCTAATCTTCTTCATGATTTTTATGTATTATATTTTCGAGTCGGCCAGAGGGGAACGCAAAGAAGGCGTGAAACTGGCCACCGGCACCAAGCAATATGGGCTTATCAAAACCATATCATTTATTATTTTGGGACTCGTCTGTTTAAGTCTGGGGTCAAAGTGGATGGTTGACGGTGCCGTTAAGCTGGCCGAAGCACTAGGCGCTAGCCAATCACTAATCGGGTTGACCATAGTTGCCGTTGGGACCTCCCTACCCGAACTGGCGACTTCGGCTGTGGCGGCATACCGGAAAAATGCCGGCATTGCCGTCGGTAACATCGTCGGCTCAAACATCTTTAACATCTTCTTCATACTGGGCATAAGCTCAGTGGTGAGGCCGCTACCCTTTAGCACCGCCAGCAACATAGATACCGGCGTGACCATCATGGCTTCAGCGCTGCTATTCGTTTTCATGTTTACCGGTGCCAAAAGGCATCTGTTGGAAAGGTGGGAGGGCATTATTTTTATCACCCTCTACGTCGGCTTTATTGCCTATTCCATCCTGCGGGGATAGCCATTCCAACCGCAAACTCCAGTTGAATATTTCCTTTTTCGTGATATACTTTAGGGCATGAAGGGCAAAGACCTGCTCTCGATAACCGATTTAGAGGCTGAGGACATTCGCCTGCTCATAGCCGATGCCATCAGTCTCAAGTCTCAGGGCTGGCTCGACATGCTCAAGGGCAAGTCGCTGGCGATAATGTTCGAAAAGCCCTCGCTGCGGACGCGCATCAGCTTCGAGCTGGCCATGCGCCAGCTGGGCGGGGAGACGGTTTATCTCTCTCCGGCTGAGGTGGGGCTGGGGGGGCGGGAATCGGTGCCCGACGTGGCGCGCGTGCTCAGCCGCTATGTGGATGCCATCGCCGCCCGCACCTTTGCCCACAAGAGCCTGGAGGTGCTGGCCGAATATTCAGCGGTGCCGGTGATAAACGCCCTCTCTGACTGGGAGCACCCCTGCCAGGCTCTGGCCGACCTGCTCACCATCGCCGAGAAAAAGGGCGAGCTCCGGGGCTTGACGCTGGCTTTTATCGGCGATAGTAACAACACGGCGCGCAGCCTGATGCTGGCGGCTTCGCTTGTCGGGATGAACTTCCGCATCGCCTCCCCCGCTGCCTACGCCATTGACGAAGAAACGCTGAACCTGGCGCGGAGCCATTGTGCCGACGGCGGCATACTATGCACCGAAGAGCCGCGGCTGGCGGTGGAGGGGGCGGATATCGTCTATACCGATGTCTGGGCCAGCATGGGGCAGGAAAACGAGGCTAAAAAGAGGCGCAAGGCGTTCGCCAAATACCAGGTGGATGCCTCACTATTCTCACTGGCTAAGGCAAACGCCATATTCATGCACGACCTTCCCGCTCATCGCGGCGAGGAAGTGACCGACGAGGTTATCGACGGCGCGCGCTCGGTGGTCTTCGACCAGGCGGAGAACAGGCTTCACGCCCAGAAGGCGCTGCTGGCGGCGATGCTGGGCGGCCTGGAGATTCCGCTGGCTGGCTACTATCGTTAGGGGCTAAAAAGGGGGCAGCTATGTACGTATTATCGACCATAGTAAGATGGGGCTGGTGCCCGATTCTGATTACCGCCGTGGCCATTATCGGCCGTCAATACGAATGGCCGCTCTGGGTCCTGGCGGTGGTAATGGTGGTACTCCTCATTATCGGTTTGACCGTGGCCGTAAGTACCGCCCGGGATAGGGCGGTGGAGCGCGCCTCGATGAGGCTCAAGCAGCTGGCGGGATATTTCAACCGCCGCTTCACCGGCGATTCCTCGTTGTCTATCTTCGTCATCATCCGCAGCCTGCTTACCAGCGATAACGCCCGGGTCTGGGGCTGGGCGCGGGAGACCGAGGTGGCGCAGCGCATCTTCAATACCTGGTGCGACAGCTTCACCGACCGGGTGGAGAGCGACATCAGGACGCGGCGCTTTATCCTCTACCTGCGCACCTACCAGAGCGAGCTCTGGCTGATAAACAGCCACTACAACGAGTTCATGGAGCAGTTTTACGAGGTGGCGACGAGCATGCCGCTGCCCCCGGAGCTTATCGACCAGTACAACCGACTGGTGGAAGAATACAACGCCTTCGTTCAGAACTTCCGGGATAATATCGCCGAGCTGAGGCGGGTGGCGCGGACCGAGATTGAGCCCCCCAGCGTAAAGTTTGCCAAGGCGCTGCCGGCGGGGCGAACTACCCGTGAGGAAGAGCCCCCGCCCCCGCCAACGACCCCGGGAAAGAAGCGTCCTTTTTAATCGCCTATTGACGATTGCTCCCCCAAGAGGAGGTTGAAGCGATGAAGCTAGCTATTTCTCAGATAGTTTTGGGGTCTTTGGTGGCGGTTTTCTCCTTAATCGTCACCATTCAGGCTTTCCCCACCACTTTCTCCCTGCCTACCGATGAGAGTGGTATTGAACACGCCCTGTTTGCCTATCCATCCCTGACTCTCGCCCACGTAAGCGCCTTCCTGGCCCTGTTTCTGGGACTGGCGGTGCTCGGCTGCGGCATCGCCCAGCTCCTCAAGGCGAGGCGAGCCAAAAGGGCGAAAGCCCGTTAAGGAGTCCTTTTCCCTTTCTAGTAAAAGAGAGGCGGAGCTATCGCTTTCGTTACGGAGTCTCTAGAATATGCCTAAGCCAATCGTCGCCATTGTCGGGCGGCAGAACGTGGGCAAGTCCACGCTCCTAAACCGCCTGGCGGGCAAGAGAATCGCCATCGTGGCCGATATGCCGGGCACGACGCGCGACCGTGTCTTTGCCGACGTTTCCTGGCAGGATAACAGCTTCACCCTGGTCGATACCGGTGGCCTTGAGGTGAAACCCAGCTCCACCATCGGCCAGGGCGTCAAGGAGCAGGTACAGGCCGCCATCGCCGAAGCCGACGTCATCATCTTTCTGGTCGATAGCGAGGCCGGTATCATCCCCGCCGACCTTGAGATTACCGAAATGCTGCGCCGTTCGGCTAAGCCCATAATCCTGGCGGCCAACAAATCGGATAACCCCAAGCGGGAAAGCCAGGCCGTCGAGTTCTACGAAATGGGCTTGGGCGAGCCGCTGGCTATCTCCGCCTATCACGGGCGAGGCACCGCCGAGCTTTTGGATAGGGTCGGCGCCCTGCTGCCCACTCCTGAAGAAGCAGAGGCAGGCGCCGAAATCATGAAACTGGCCATCGTGGGGCGACCTAACGTGGGCAAATCGACGCTCTTAAACAGTCTGCTCGGCGAAGAGCGGGCTATTGTCGATAAAACCCCCGGGACCACCCACGATGCCGTCAATACCCTACTTGACTTTGGTGGTCAAAGTGTGATAGTTATTGATACCGCTGGAATTCGGCGGCGAGGTCGGTGGGGAAAAGGAGTAGAGCGTTACAGCGTAATTAGAGCCCTAAGGGCTATTGATGAAGCCGATATAGTTCTACTCGTCCTTGACGCCACCGAGCTCTTAACCTCTCAGGACGAACATATTGCTGGTTATATCCAGCAGGCGGCTAAAGGGGTTATTCTGGTCGTCAATAAGTGGGACCTGGCGGTAAACCAGGATATGAAAGAAACTAATAACTATATAAGAAAAAAGCTGAAGTTCCTGAGCTACGCGCCCGTAATCTATAGCTCGGCTAAGTTCGGACAGGGTGTGGATAGGGTCATGCCCCAGGCGTTTGAGGTCTATCAGGAAAGGCAGAAACGCATCGCCACCACCGAGGTCAACAGCGTGGTCCAGCGGGCGGTGGCGGCGCATAACCTGCCCCGAAAGGGCAAAAAGCAGCTCAAGATTCTCTACGCCACTCAGGCCGAGGTCAGTCCCCCCACCTTCGTCTTCTTCGTCAACGAACCTGGGCTCATCCACTTCTCCTACCAGCACTACCTGGAAAACAAGCTGCGTCAGGCGTTCGGCTTCGCCGGCACGCCCTTACGCTTCGTCTTCAAGACCCGAGGTGAGCCGTGACAGTTATAATCTTCAAGCTCATAGCGGTAGTGATCATCGGTTACCTGCTGGGCTCTATTCCCATCGGCTACCTCTTGACTCGGCGGCAGACCAAGGTGGACATCAGGGCTTACGGCAGCGGCAAGACCGGGGCAACCAACGTGCTCCGAACCGTCGGCCGCAAGTGGGCCATTCTGGTAGCTGCCCTGGATATATGCAAGGGGGCGCTGGCGGTGGTGATTGCCGGCTTAATCGTCGGCAGCGACTACCTCCTTGTCGGCAACTCCGGGCTCTGGTGGTTGCTCACCAGCGCCCAGGTGCTGGCGGCGCTGGCGGCAGTAGCCGGCCACATCTGGTCGCCCTTCCTCAAGTTCAAGGGGGGCCGGGGCGTGGCCACATTCTTCGGCGGCCTGGTCGCCCTCTGTCCGGTGGCGGCGCTCTTCGGCGGCGAGGTCCTGATTATCGGCGCTGGTCTTACCCGCTTCGTCTCGCTGGGCTCCATTGCCGGGGCGGTGGGCAGCTACGCCATTCTGGTCCCGCTGACCATTCTCAACGGCTTCCCCGTCGAGTACCTCTTCTACGCCGTGGCGGGCGGAGTCATCATCTTTATTATGCACCGCGATAATATCCGACGCTTGATATCGGGCAAGGAGCGCAAACTCGGCGATAAGGAGGAGGTGGGTCTGCCTCCCCCCAACGTCACCAAGGGAGCAAAATAGGGCATGGCCGGGGTCGCCATAATAGGTACCACCACCTGGGGGATGACCCTGGGGGTGGTACTGGCGCGTAATGGGCTTGATGTCAGGCTCTGGGCGCGCACCGAGCAGGAATGCCTCCGCCTGAAGAACGGCCAGCATCACGCCGAAGCCGTCTCCGGAGTTACCCTTCCCGAAAAGCTCACGATTAGCGCCTCGCTGCCCGATGTCCTGGACGACGCCGAAGCCGTCATTATGGCCGTCCCCTCCCAGAGGATGCGCGACAACATAAAGGCCGTCTCCGGCTACCTCAAGGGCTCAATGCTGGTGGTGAGCGCGGCTAAGGGCCTGGAGATTGACAGCAACAAGCGGATGTCCCAGGTCATCGCCGACGAGATAAGCCCCAGCTTCTGGCCCAATATCTGCGTCCACTCCGGTCCCAATCTTTCCGCCGAGATTCTTCAGGGGCTGCCCGCGGTGGCGGTGGTGGCGGCCTGGAACGAGATAATCGCCCACAAGGCGCAAAAGCTGCTCAACACTCCCAGTATCTGTCTCTATACCAACAACGATGTCATCGGCGTCGAGCTGGGCGGGGCGCTCAAGAATATCATCGCTTTGGGCGCGGGCATCGCCGACGGCTTAGGTTACGGCGATAACGCCAAGGCGGCGCTGATTACCCGCGGGCTTACCGAGATAACGGCGCTGGGCGTTGCCCTGGGCGCTAATCCCCTCACCTTTTCCGGGCTTACCGGCTTAGGCGACCTCATCGCCACCTGCTCCAGCCCCTTGAGCCGCAATCACTACGTCGGCGTAGAACTGACCAAGGGACGCTCACTAAAGGAAATTCTGGAGTCAATGACCGGCGTGGCCGAGGGGGTAGGCACCACCATCGTCGCCCACAAGCTGGCCAAGCAGTTCGAGCTGGAGATGCCCGTCACCGAACGTATTTACAAGGTGCTTTATAAGAAGCTCGACCCCCACAAGGCGGCGCTGGAGCTGATGGAAGCTGAAGCCAGGCACGAGCTGATGGGTCGGCGCTGGCGGCTGTTCTCGCTATTCCGCCACTAAGCTCTAGTATTCCGGCCGGGAAAACCCACGCCACTTCTTGGGCTTGGGCATGTTGTTCGGGCTTAAGCTCTCCTCGAGCTCTTTTAGCAGCTTCTTCTGCTCTGAACTCAACGAATCGGGCGTGGCCACGAAGAGCGTCACCAGCAGGTCGCCGTGACCCCCGCCCCGCAGGTGGGCGACGCCCTTGCCTTTGAGCTTAAAGACCTCACCCGTCTGGCTGCCGGCGGGAATCTTGAGCTTGGCGTTGCCGTCCAGGGTGGGCACCTCAACCTCGGTGCCCAATGCCGCCTGGGCGAAATTCACCGGCAGCTCGTAGAGCAGGTCATCGCGGTAGCGGCTGAAGAACTCGTGCTCCTTGACCTCCAGAGCGATGTAAAGGTCGCCCGCCGCTCCGCCCCTCGTCCCCGCCTCCCCTTCGCCCTTGAGGCGTATCTGGGAGCCGTTATCCACCCCGGCGGGTATCGTCACCGCAATCTGGCGCTTGTGCCTTTCCTTGCCGCTGCCCTTGCATCTGGGGCAGGGGTCGGTGATAATCTGGCCCTCGCCGCGGCACTGGGGGCAGGTGGCGGTCTGGACGAAGCGCCCGAAGAATTGCTGGTGGACGCGGCGCACCTGTCCGCTGCCGTTGCAGTTGGGACACCGGCTGGGCTGGCTGCCCGGCTTAGAGCCCGTGCCCTGGCAGGTCTGGCAGTTCTCGGTGCGCGATATAGATAGCTTCTTCTCGCAGCCTAGGGCGGCTTCCTCGAAGGTGATGGTCATGCCGTAGCGCAGGTCGGCGCCCCGCTGCGGGGTCTGGCGCCTGGCGGCGGCTCCCCCGCCGAAGAAGGCGTTAAAGATTTCGCCGAAACCGCCGAAGTCAAAGCCCTCGAAGCCCTGCCCGAAGAACCCCTCGGCGCCGCTGTGCCCGTAGCGGTCGTAGGCGGCACGCTTATCGGGGTCGCAGAGCACCTGGTAGGCTTCGTTGACCTCCTTGAACTTCTCCCCGGCCAGGTCTTCGTGGTTGTGGTCGGGGTGATATTTGAAGGCGAGCCGCCGGAAGGCCCGCTTTATCTCCTCGTCGGTGGCGTCGCGGTCAACGCCCAAGACTTCGTAGTAGTCACGTTTGGTCGGCATATATTTTAGAACCCTATCACTTTTATCATTTTTCCACCCCACCCCCCTGTGTTAGCGTACGTATTTCTGACCCACCCTGCCCACCCTATAAGGGTGGTGCCCCTTTTATATCCTCCTTCACCCCATTTCCCCAAATACTCCTCCGTCATTCCCGCGAAAGGCGGGAATCCAGTCTCTCCTTACCCCACCCCAGGTCTTTCTTCCCACACCAAATCCCACCCTACAGAGGTGTAACCTCTATATATTTCTCTTCCCGCCTCCCTAATTCTACTGTCATTGCGAGGAGCGCAACGACGAAGCAATCTCCTGTATATATTTTGTATGACCTCACTCCCTCAAAACCCCTCTATTTTGGCTCTCCGTGCGTCTGGGAGGCTCCTTAGCTGGGGTCTCAGCCCCGGGCTTTCTTTATTGCCTGGCACAGGGCTTCGGCCTTTCGCGACGAGATGATAAAGGTCTGGTCTATGGTCTCCAGCTTTATCGCCTCGTTGATAAAGGCCTGGGTCAGGGCGAAGGTGCCGTCGCCGCCCTTCCTGATGCCCCACCCCCCGTAGTTCTTTACGGGGTGCTCCATCTTGAAAGGGGCGCAGTCCTGTATCTTAGCGACGTCGATATTCTTGCGGTAGATAAAGCCGAACCTTACCACCAGCTTGTCTTTAAACAGCTGCACCCTCATCTGGAAGAAGGCGATGATGATGGCGAAGGTCACGATGATATAGAGGGAAAAGAGCCACCACCACCCCCCGAAAATAATACCTGGCACCAGGCCAAGGGCTAGTGCCCACAGCGAGACACCGGCTATGAGCATGGTGTTCGCCCCCAGCCGTTCTTCAAAGATTGGCGTTGATGGCATATTCTCTTCCTCTTCTTCTTTTAATCATCTATCTTGCACTCTTTTTCAATCAGTTCCATGAGAGCCTGATACTTGCCAGCGGCAATCTTACGGGTCGGTTTCAGCCCGTGCGCCTTGAGCCATTTCCAGTGCTCTTCAAAGTAAAAACGGGAACTGACCACATGGCGGCGCATACCCAGATTGGTAGCGGTGACCTGGCCGCAGACCTGACACTTATAACTCATAATTTACCCCCTTATTCCTCCTCTATTTCAGATATGGGGACGAAGCCCCTCTTAGTCACTCTCCCGTTACCTTACTAGGCTTTCTAGATATTCGATCTATTATCTTTGACAAGTTTTCTCCGATGCCAAAACCTAGAAACAAGCCACCCGCTATCATTGTACTTATTCCCCACCATACGAATTCGCCAACCACAAGACGAGAGCCCGCTAAAACCATACCTAGACCCAACGCAGTAAATGTAAGCTCGAACTCTGAAGCCTCTGCGAGCCAGCGCCAGCGAGTTTGAAATAATCTTCCCCTTAAAGGCAATATCACGCATGACGCTACCAGTATCGCTATAATTATGCCAGCTATTATTTCTAGCCAGAGGTTATAAGAAGACCAAAAACTAGACAAGGTGATAGCGACACCTACTCTTTTTGCTATCTCGGACTTCAGATTTATTTTCCTCTGCATTAGCCAAACTCCTTTGGCAGCGCCCTTATTCAAGCGAATTATACCTCTTTAAATTCACCTTCCACGGTGCCTTCATCATCCCCACCTTCTCCCCCCTCACCGCCTTCTCCCTTATCGGGCGGCGGTTCACCGGGAGGTGGTTGCTGTTGCTGTCCGTAGACGGCGGAGCCGACCTTCTGCATCGCCTCATTCAGCTCCTGCGCCGCCTTGTTGATGGCTTCGATATCCGTCCCCTGCAGGGCGTCCTTGACCGCCTTGACCTTCTCCTCGACTTCTTTATTGAGGTCGTCGGGTATCTTGTCCTTGTTGTCCCTCAAGGTCTTCTCGGCGGTGTAGGCCAGGTTATCGGCCATGTTGCGGGCTTCGATTTCCTGGCGCCGCTTGGTGTCCTCGGCGGCGTGCGCCTCGGCGTCCTTCTGCATCTTGGCCACCTCTTCCTTGGATAGCCCAGACGAAGCGGTGATGGTTATCTTTTGCTCCTTACCGGTGCCTTTGTCGCGGGCTTTAACGTTAAGGATGCCGTTGGCGTCAATATCGAAGCTGACCTCAATCTGGGGCACGCCTCGGGGCGCGGGCAGGATGCCGTCGAGCATGAACCGCCCCAGCGTCCTGTTATCAGCCGCCATCGGCCTCTCACCCTGAAGAACGTGAATCTCAACGCTGGGCTGGTTGTCGGCAGCCGTGCTGAAAATCTGGCTCTTCGAGGTCGGAATAGTGGTATTGCGCGGTATCAGCGGCGTGGCCACCCGGCCCAGGGTCTCGATACCCAGCGTCAGCGGGGTAACGTCGAGCAGGAGAACGTCCTTGACATCCCCCTTAAGCACCCCGGCCTGGATAGCCGCCCCCACCGCCACCACCTCGTCGGGGTTGACCCCCTTGTGTGGCTCCTTGCCGAAGAACTGTTTGACCTTCTCCACAACCAGCGGCGTCCTCGTCTGGCCGCCCACCATAACCACCTCGTCAATCTGGGCGGCGGTCTTATCGGCGTCGGCTAACGCCTGCTTGCAGGGCTCAATGCTCTTTTCCACCAGGTCGCCCACCAGCTGCTCCAGTTTGGCGCGCGTCAGGGTGATATTAAGGTGCTTGGGCCCGCTGGCGTCGGCGGTAACGAAGGGCAGGTTGACGTCGGTCTGCTGCACGGTGGAAAGCTCGCACTTGGCCTTTTCGGCGGCTTCCTTTAAGCGTTGCAGCGCCATCTTGTCCTGCTTGAGGTCGATGCCCTGGTCCTTCTTAAACTCGTCGCAGAGCCAGTCCATAATCCTCTGGTCGAAGTCGTCGCCCCCCAGGTGGGTATCGCCATTGGTCGACTTGACCTGGAAGGTGCCTTCGCCCAGCTCTAAAATAGAGATGTCGAAGGTGCCCCCGCCCAGGTCGTAGACGGCGATAATCTCCTCCTTTTTCTTGTCTAGCCCGTAGGCGAGCGAGGCCGCTGTCGGCTCGTTGATTATCCGGAGGACGTTAAGCCCGGCTATCTTGCCCGCGTCCTTGGTCGCCTGGCGCTGTGAGTCGTTGAAATAGGCGGGCACGGTGATGACCGCCTCGGTGACCTTCTCGCCGAGATAGGCTTCGGCATCCGTCTTCAGCTTCTGCAGAATCATAGCCGAGATTTCGGGCGGGCTGTATTCCTTGTCGCCCATCTTGACCCAGGCGTCGCCGTTGGCCGCCTTGACTATCTTATAGGGCAGCAGTTTTCGGTCGTAGGTCACGGTGGGCTCGTCGAACTTGCGCCCCATCAGGCGCTTGATGCTGAAAATCGTATTATCGGGGTTGGTGATAGCCTGCCGTTTGGCGACCTGTCCCACCAGGCGCTCGCCGGTCTTACTAATGGCCACCACCGAAGGCGTGATGCGCCCACCCTCGGCGTTGGTGATGACCTTGGGCTCCCCCGCCTCCATAACCGCCACCGCGGAAAAGGTAGTGCCTAAATCAATACCTATAACCTTGGCCATTGTCTTATGCCTCCTCTTCTCCGTTGCCCACTACCACCATAGTGGGTCGGATTACTCTGTCGTGTAGCTTGTATCCCTTTTGGACTTCTTCGATAACGATGCCTTCCTGGCCCTTGTCCTGTCTCACCGCCTCGTGGAGGTTGGGATCGAAGGGCTCGCCCAGAGCCTTGATGGGGGAAAGCCCCTGCGCCTCCAGGTTCGCCCAGAGCTTGTGCTCGACGAGCTTGATGCCTTCCACCCAGCTCATCTTGGCTAGTCGCGGCGGGATGGAGATAAAGGCTCGCTCGAAGTCATCCAGGATGGGCAGCAGGCCGAGCACGAACACGGAGTTGGCGAACTGGGCCACCTCTCCTCTTTCCTGCTCGCTGCGCCGCTTGTAGTTGATGAAATCGGCCTGGGCGCGCTGCCAGCCGGCCAGGTTGGCTTCGGCCTTGGCTTGTGCCTCGGCCAGTAGCTTTTTCAGCGTCTCAATATCCTCAATATCGCTGAAATCAGCCTCGGCTTTCGTCTCCTCCGGTTTGACCTCGCTATCTTTATTCTCTTCCACGGGTTCTCGTGGCATCATTATTATCTATCCCCTTTATTAATTCTCCGCCCCACCCAGGTTTTTCGTCCCACCCAATACCCACCCTGTAAGGGTGGTGCCCCTTTTATCTCCTCCTTCAATGGGCTGTGCCCCGCCCCGCCGTCATTGCGAGCCGAAGGCGAAGCAATCTCTTTACTCTTTTGTCGGCTTTCTCCCGTAAAGCTCGGCGACCAGGCGGTTCAGGACCGATGACAGATAGCCCACGGTAGAGATGGTGCGGGCGTAGGGCATTCTTGTCGGCCCCACCACCCCCATAATGCCCACGGCTTCCTCGGGCAGACCGTAGCGGCTGATGACCACGCTACAGTCCTGGATGGCTTTCGCCTTGTTCTCCTTGCCGATGATTACCTGCACCCCGCCCCCCAGTCCCTGGGGAGCGACGCTCTGGAGCAGGTTATGGCCTTCGGCCAGCTCCATCAGGGCGAGCCCCCGCTGGCCTTGGCGGAACTCGGGCTGGTTGAGGGTAAAGTGCAGCCCATCGAGGCGGGAGGGCTCGAACTCGTGCTCGTCTTCGGCCTGCATTATATTGAGCAGGCATTCGGTCACCTGTTTTTCGGCGGGGGAAAGCTTCAGCTTCTTGGCCGAAATCTTGTCTCGGCTTAAGCCCGAATAGGCCTTATTGAGCTTATTGGCTATTCTGGTCAGTTCCGATTGCGTTATAGCCTTTTCGAAGGTTATCAGCTGCTGCTTGAGCCGGGCGCCCTGAAGGACGAGGACGACCAGCGCCAGCGACTCTCTCAAGGCGACCAGCTCCAAATGCTTGAACTGGCAGTGGGCCGTCTTGGGCATGGCCACGATAGCCACGTTCTGCACCAGCTGGGCGGTCAGCGTCGCCGCCAGGCTCAGCCACTCCTCCATCTCCCTTTCTACCTGGTGGAAGAGGTGGCTGATTAGAAACTGCTCGGCTAGAGGCAGCTCGATGTCGCTTAGAGTCTCCACGTAGAAGCGATAGCCCTTATCCGAGGGGATGCTCCCCGCGGAGGGGTGGGGACGAATGATATAGCCTTCCTGCTCCAGGTGCGCCATCTCGTTGCGGATGGTGGCCGGGCTTACCGCCAGCTCGTAGTCGTTGATAATGCTCTGGGAGGGCACCGGCACCGTCCGCGTGATGTACTGTCCCACTATTGATTTGAGTATGGTCTCGCTTCTCGGTGATAGCACCTTAAAGCCTCCCTATTCTCAAGTTAGCAGTCTAAGGGTTAGACTGCTAATCATATCTAAATTACCACTTTAGAGCCCAGTTGTCAATAGATAAATCTGGTCAAAGTTGTTTATTTCCCCGCCCCCCAGGTCTTTTTCCCACCCAATACCCACCCCTGCTTTGCAGGGTGTCACCTCTATAGACTTCTCTCCCCACCCCACATTATCTAGCGTGCGTTTATCGTCCCACCCAATACCCACCCTATAAGGGTGGTACCCCTTTTAAATCCTCCTTTAGGGTTACGCCCCTCCCTGTTTTGAGGGGGCTCATAAGGGGGGCGAAGCCCCCTCTCAAACCCCCAAATACCACTGGCATTCCCGCGTTCCCTTTGTCATTCCTGTGAAGACAGGAATCCAGTTTTCTCCCTCAAACCCCCAAAATGGGGTGGGGTAGGGGCGTACCTCCAACGGGAGTTCTAGAGGGTGGGTAGGGTGGGCAATAACAACCTACGCTAACAAAGGTGGGGAGCGGGGATGAAAAACTACTCCCGATAAAGGGGTGAATTATAGCTAAAAAGATACCCCCCCAGATTTGATTGCCAGCCTCTAGCTGTGCTATATTTAGGGCAATGGATATCACCTGGCTGGGTCATTCCTGCTTCAGGCTCAAGGGCAGCCATGCCACCGTCATCACCGACCCCTATTCACCGGAAATCGGCTACTCTATGGGCAAAACCAATGCCCGCATTGTCACCGTTTCCCATCAGCACCCCGGCCACTCCTATACCAAGGGCGTCGGCGGCGAGCCCAAGGTGGTGGAGCGCCCCGGTGAATACGAAATCGGCGGCGTGCTCATCATCGGTATCGCCACCTTCCACGACAAAGAGAAGGGCGAGAAGCGGGGCAAAAACACCGTCTACCTGCTGGAGATAGACGAGGTCATGATATGTCACCTCGGCGACCTGGGGCACGTCCTCACCGGCGAGCAGGTCGAGGAGATTGACGATGTCGATGTGCTCTTGCTCCCCGTGGGCGGAGTGGCCACCATAAACGCTTCTACCGCCGCCGAGGTGGTGCGACAGATTGAACCCAAGATAGTCATCCCCATGCACTATAAGACGCCGCCGCTCAAGATGGAGCTGGACCCCGTGGAAAAATTCCTCAAAGAGATAGGCGCCAAGCAGGTCGAGCCGCTGCCCAAGCTCTCCGTATCCAAGTCGAACCTGCCCCCCACCACCCAGGTCGTCCTCCTCGACTACCCCCACTAAGCTTCTCTACAGCTTCGAGACCTTAATCACCAGCAAAACCATCACGATGACCATGGCTATCATCACTACCAGGAAGACCAGCATTATGACACCGCCCATGGGCGTCAGCCAGTCCAGCCAGCCGGAGTTTTCGGGTTCGGGCGTGGGCGCCTCCGCTACCGTGCCGGCCGGGGGTGAAGGCTCGGACTCGGTGCTGAAGGCGCTGACGGCGCTCCAGGCGCTGCAGCTATCGGCGCTGACCGCCCTTACCTTCCAGTAATAAGTCGTGTCGTAGTTCAGCGATATATTGCACTGCCAGGCGGTAGCGGGCAGGGCATAGTCGTCCGTCTTCAAGATGGTGGGGTTATCGAAGGTGGCTATGGTGGAGACCATCAGCTCGTAGCTGTCGGCGCCAGCGATAGCGCTCCACTGGAATATCGGCTCGATGGGCACCCCGGTGGCGCCAGCGGGGGGACTTTCCAGCCGTGGGGCGGGCGCCTCGGTACCCATGGGGGTGCAAAACGACCACTTCTCCGACCAGGGGCTCAAATTCGGCTCGATAGCCCTCACCCGCCAGTAGTAGGTGGTGGCGGGGGAAAGGTCGACAAGGTGCACCGAGCTGCCCTGGGTGGTGCCCTCAAAGCCTTCGGGGAGGCTGGAAAAATCGGTCTCGTAGTTAAGCTGCCACTGGTAGGCGGTGGCGCCGGGCAGCGATTCCCAGTCGAGGCTTATGTTCATGACCGCATTATCAACGAGCATGCCCACCCCCGGTGCCCCGTCAGACGGTGAGAGCAGGGTGACGGGCGCGGTCAGGCCGTCGCTATAGCTCACCACCTTGGTATTTTCGCTGTCCACCGACCAGAGCTGTTGCCCGTGTAGCCATAGCCCCACCAGCTTTGCCCCCTCATCCAGCCCCCGGGTGACGCTTTCAAAGCTCGGCCCCAGCGGGTAGCTCGGGTTCAGGCAGCGCTCCATGCCGCCGTCGGCAGCGGAGTTGGGGGCGTAAAGCGTCCCCTCGGCAGAGACTATCAGTCCATCAATCACGCCCTCGGCGAGACTATCGATAGCTCCCCAGTCATCGCTCTTACCAGTGATAAAGCGGTAGATGGCGCTTGAATTATTCAGGTCATCTTTGCAGTGGCTGGCGGCATAGACGGTGTTATTGTGGCTGTAGCCCGGGTCAAAGGCGACGGTTATTTCATTGAGAGCCGTTGCCTCCGTTATTAAATCAGGCAGTGGCTCACCCAGCGGGTCGAACGACTTACCGTTATCCTTTGACAAGTAGACCCAGCCGTCCTTGTTGCCCACCAGCAGGGTCTCATCCTGGCTGTAGTTGGGCGAAAGGACAATGGAGTTTAAGGAGCTGTCGCCGATCACTGACCCTAAGGAGTAGCTCAAGCCGCTGTTGGTGGCGTGGTAGACCCGCCCGTTAGCCCCGTCGTAGCCGCCGATAAACCAGGTGCTGTCGTCGACCACCGCCCAGGCGTCTACGGGCAGGGGAGTGCCGCGGCGGGTAAAGCTCTGCCCGTCATCGCTTGACTTCCATATTGAAGGGCTGCCGTTGCCAGCGCCAGCCAATAAAACTACCCGGTTATCATCGTCGTATTGAGGGCAAAGCGCCACCCGTTCCAGTGCATCGGGCAAGCTGGTGCAATAGACCCTCTCCCAGGCCCCGTCCCGGCGGCGCCAGAGGCTGTGCCCGCCCCCGTCCCGGTGGGTGAGCATGAACAGGGTGTCATCACTGGGCGAAGGCGCCAGGTCGATAATATCACTGATTTCAGTGTCAATCAGGCTGGTCTGGTTCCAGGTCAGGCAACCGTCACGGCTGACGGAAAAGGCGCTTTCGGTGCCGCTGGTGGCGGCGTAGGCAACCCCGCTGTCGCTGAAATCGGCGGAAACAGCCACATAGACGGCCCCATCGCCCGTGGGCGCTTTCCGGCTTGGCTGCCAGCTCTCCCCGGCATCGGGGCTGTACCAGAGCTGGCCGTTAGTTCCCCCCGCCACCAGCTCCCGGCCCTCGGCTATATCCAGGCTTACGATTTCGGCGTCCGGCCCCAGGTCGCGAGCGCCCCCCTCGTTCACCCGGTAGACCCCGCCCTTAGCGCCAGAGCTTACCCCGACAAAGAGCTCGTAGAGAATATCGAAATCGCTGGGAAAAACAATTCGGCTGGCGCTGCTTACCTCAAAATTGGTGGCGTTATCCTCAAGCAGCTCGGTGCGCTCAGACCAGCCGCCGATAGCGCTATCGTTGTTGATGATGTAGCTGTGGTTTTCGTCGCTGGCCAGCGCTACCAGCCGTAAGCTGTGGTCGAAGCCGGGCGGGCAGGCGATGGCATAGATGTCGTAGCCCTCCGCCATCATATCCCTCCACCCCGCCCCGAAATCCCCCTCGGTGAGGTAATAGACGCCGCCGTACTGGCCCGGGTCGCTGTCGGCGGTGCCGATAAAGACTATGGGGTGGTTACCGTCGTGGCCGATGTCTAGGCAGGCAATCCTCTCGTTGGCATCCAGGGCGGGCAGCGTGCCCTCGCTCAATGACTCAAAGACTTCCCCGTCACGTGACCTATAGACACGGCTGCCGTCGGTGAGATAGATGGTCTCGGTGTCGCCGGGGCAGACGATATCGACCACCGCCTCCCCCTCGTAATCCGTCTCCGCCCAGCTTAAGCCCCCGTCCTCCGACCGCATCAGGCGGCTCTCCCCATCGAGCCTATTGACGTAGATAACTCCCGCCGCCAGGCTCAATTTTGAAAGGTCCGAACCCGGAGCCAGCCCCCACCCCCCAGCTCTCCCCTCGGCGGGTGTAGCCACTTCTGACCACTCGGCTATATCTGTCTCGGCGGCAACGGCGACTGCCGAGGCGAGCAGTCCCACCACCACTAGTATACCCAGAGCTGTTAATTTTGCCATTTGGCGAAAGGGGGAGTTCCATTTTAGAGGCAAAACTGACTGAAGTCAATAGGTCGGGCAAAAAGAAGAGCCCCCCTTCTTGAAGGGGGGCTCTTGCTATCCGCTTGAAGTGTTATTCTTCTAGCTTAGATCAGGGTACTCTCCTGGTCGTTACTATCAGAATAATCACCGCAATCGTCAACGCGCCACCAATGCCGATTATCACCCAGATCCAGGTGGGTGTAATCTCTTCGATGATCACGTCAACCGGTTCCACCGGTGCGACTGGAGCTGCGGGCTCGTCCATAGTGCTGAAGAGGCAGTAAGTCCAGCCTGAGTAAACGCCGTCCTTGACCGCTCTCACCCTCCAGTAGTAGGTGGTGGAGTAGTCGAGCTCAGGAACGCCGTCCCACGCATTGATGGTGGGCGTACCTGAAGCGAGGACAGTGGCGAAGTCCTCAGTCAGAGATACCTCGATGTCGTAGCCCGTAGCGAGAGTAACGGCGGACCAGGAGAAGTTAGGCGTAAGGGTGATACCCTCCGCGCCGCACTCAGGAGAACAGAAGGTAGTCGCGCTAAGAGCTGTGTCGAACGAGCGCAGGTCTGACCACTTGCTGCACACCGGCGAGTCACAGGCAACCCTGACCTTCCAGAAGTACTTGGTACCTGCTGTCAGGTTCGGAATGGTGATGCAGGTCGCCGTGGTGGTCGAAACCGTCAGCGTTACCGGCTTCATCTCGAGAGGATTGAGACACTCGGGGCACTCTTCGTAGAGTTTAAACTCGTACAGAGTAGCGCCGTCAAGCGCCTCCCACTCGATAGTGGCCGTGGTGGAAGTCGCCAGCAGGGCTCCGTCAGCCGGAGACACCTGGATTACCTGTGTTGCCAGCGGGTCCTCCCACATCCAGATGTAGTCGGTGGGGCACTGCGGCTCCCTGACGCCGTCATCTTCGATGACCCAGAGCATGTTGCTCGCGGCCGTCAGCCACAGGTCATCGGGATAGACGCCGTAATAGTTGCCCAGAGCATATCCGGACCAGGGGTGCAGTATCGAGATAGGCCCGAGAACTCCGGCTTGCAGGAACTCCCACTCGACCAGTGCCGGGTACAGAGGTGGCATCGGGTCCATCGGGTTCACCGTGCGCCAGACGCCCGTCGGGTGCGCAGCCGTAACCGATGTGACAGTGGCTATCAAGTGACTGCTGATAACCTCGAAGGCGCTTCCTGCCGGACCACAGGTTTCACAGGTAAGGGCGAGTGTTTCGGCAACATGAACCGTGCCGATGCCTCCGTTGACGAGACCCAGAACGGTGATGTCACCGGCAATGCCGCCGGTC
>DAOUMR010000082.1:0-2903 GCA_034409905.1 Dehalococcoidales bacterium
AGGCCGTGCACCAGTACGCACTGCTGGCGGTCCCGATGAAACCCCTCTGCCGCCCGGACTGCGCCGGGCTCTGTCCCGTTTGCGGTCAGAACCTGAACCTGGGGGAGTGCCAGTGCCCGCCCCCGGAAGCCGACCCGCGCTGGGCCAAGCTAAGGCAAATCGGCCTTAGCCAGTGACGCTCTTAACTGAGAGAAAGGAACACGATAGTTATGGGAGCTTTACCGAAGAGAAAATACGCCAAGGCGCGCCAGGGCAAAAGGCGCAGCCACTTTGCCGCCAAACCACCCAAACTGGTCGAGTGCCCCCAGTGCCATAGTCTCAAGCTGCCTCATCATGCCTGTCCCACCTGCGGCAGCTATGCCGGCCGGGATGTCATCGAGGTCAAAACCCCGAAGAAGAAGCCCGCGGCCTAACCCTTATCTTTAGGATGTTTAGAGAGAGGATACTATGGCTGATTTAGCTAAGCTAGCCTACGTCTTTCCCGGTCAGGGCTCTCAGTGGGTAGGCATGGGGCGAGACCTCTACCAGGACTTTAATGCGGCTAAGACCGTCTTTGACCAGGCCGACCAGGCCCTGGGTTTTTCCCTCTCCCGCCTCTGCTTCGATGGCCCCGAGGACGAGCTGCGCCAGACGATTAACGCCCAGCCGGCCATAGTAACCGACAGCTACGCCTGCCTGGAGGCCAGCCGTGAGATAGGCAACCTGCCGCCGGCCAGCTTTGTCGCCGGCCACAGCCTGGGCGAATACACGGCGCTGGTGGCGGCGGAAGTACTCGATTTTGCCGACGCCGTCTATCTGGCCCGCGAAAGGGGACGGCTGATGCACGAGGCCGGGCAGATAACCCCCGGAGGCATGGCGGCCATAATCGGTCTCGACGAAGCGCCGCTGGCCGAACTCTGCGCCGAGGCCGGCGCTAAAGTAGCCAACATCAACTGCCCCGGGCAGATAGTAATCAGCGGCGCTGAAGAAAATCTTAATCAGGCAGTGGAGCTGGCTAAGAGTAGGGGAGCGCACCGCGCCATCCCCCTGCAGGTAAGCGGCGCCTTTCATACCCCGCTGATGCAGCCCGCCGTCGACGGCATGACTGAAATCATCGCCAGACTTGAGTTCAGAGACCCCACCACCCCCATCATCGGCAACACCACCGCCCAGCCACTCACCACCGCCAAGGCGGTCAAAGAAGAATTACTCAACCAGCTCTGCAACTGCGTCCAGTGGCAGCGCTCGGTGGAGTATATGATTGCTCAGGGCGTTTCCGCCTTCATCGAAATCGGGCCGGGCAAGGTGCTGGCGGGCTTAATCAAGCGTATTGACAGAGGTGTTAAAATCCTTAATATCGGCGATGCCGAATCGGCAAGGAAAATTACGGTTGACTAGGGGTTGAAGGGGCGAAGCCCCTTCAGAAAACCATTCTTCCCCCTCTCCTTTGAAGGAGAGGGGGATAAAGGGGGTGAGGTTAAAATGAACATTTCTACAAGGGTAGCCATAGTCACCGGCAGCGGTCGGGGTATCGGGCGGTTCATCGCCCTGAAACTGGCCGAGTTAGGAATCAGGGTGGTGCTCAACGATATCGGCGACGTCAAGCCGGTGGAGGCGGTGGCCAAGGAAATCAAGACCATGGACGTGGAGTGCCTCCAGGTTATGGCCGACGTCAGCTCGCCCAAGGATGTTGACCGCCTGGTTGACGAGACACTCTCCGCTTACAAGCGCGTCGACATTCTGGTGAATAACGCCGGCATCGCCCGCGACCAGTTACTGCTCAGGATGTCGGGAGAGGACTGGGACAAGGTCATAGCCGTTGACCTAAAGAGCGTCTTTCTCTGCACCAAGGCCGTCTTGAGGCCGATGGCGAAGCAGCGCTGGGGCCGTATTATCAATATCTCCAGCATCGTCGGCATTATCGGCAACAAGGGGCAGGCCAACTATGCGGCGGCTAAGGCGGGCGTCATCGGCTTCACCCGCGCCGTGGCTAAAGAGGTGGCTTCTCACGGCGTCACCGTCAACGCCGTTGCCCCCGGCTTTATCGATACCGAGATGACCCGCAGCCTCAAGGAAGACTGGCGCCAGGAGCTGAAAAAGCTCATCCCGATGGGCGAGTTCGGCACCCCCCGCGATGTGGCTGAGGCCGTCGCCTTCCTCGCTTCCGACGGCGCAAGCTATATCACCGGGCAGGTGCTGGGGGTTGACGGGGGCATGTGACTCCCGGACGAGCTTAAATCGCCTTAACATTTCGCAGCTTGCGCATTTAAAATTAAGTGCTATAATATGTGGATAATTTTTGGGGGAAAGCCATGGGGTTACGGCGTAAGGCTCGGGTAATAGCCCTGCAGGTCTTGTACGAGGTCGATTCGGTAGGGCACGATATGGAGCGCGCTTTAGCCCCCTTTCTGGCCGACGGCAGGCTTAACGAGGAGAACGCCGTCTTCGCTAGGCACCTGACCAGCGGTGTCCTGGAAAATAAGGATAAGATAGACGAGCAGATTAAGAAGTTCGCCACCGCCTGGCCGCTGGAACAGGTACCGTTGGTGGACCGGAATATCTTGAGACTTGCAATATTTGAAATTTTGCTTGATAATAGTGTGCCAATTAAGGTCGCTATAAATGAGGCGGTTGAGCTGGCCAAGCTCTTTGGCAGCAATAACTCACCCAAGTTCGTTAACGGTGTTTTGGGCTCGGTTAGCCGACTCGCTTCCCGATAGAAAGACGAGGGAGGTAGCATAGAAAATGGCCACAGTTTTTGAGAGGGTGAAGAAGATAGTTGTTGATCAGCTGGGCGTGGATGAAGAGGAAGTTGTGCCTTCGGCCAATTTCGTTGACGACCTTGGTGCCGATTCTCTGGACCTGGTGGAGCTGGTGATGAGCCTGGAGGAGGAGTTCAGCCAGGAAGGCGCGAAGGTTGAAAT
>DAOUMR010000083.1:0-8089 GCA_034409905.1 Dehalococcoidales bacterium
CTTGCGCTCGCGGCGGTGGGCGTATGAATAGCTCAGTGCGTGGAGCATGGACTCCTTAGCCCGACGGTAAAGGGAATGGCGCGTGGCCCGATGCCCCTTGGTCATGGCCAGAACTCTCTTATGTCGTCTGTGGGTAGCTACCCCTCGCTTGATTCGCAAAACAGCCCCCTATCTACTTCACACCGTAGGGCAAAAGTCGCCTTATCCGCTTCCGGTCAACGGCGCTCAGCGGTATGGTGTCGTCGAAGAGACGGCGCACCCGCTTCGGCTTACGGCGGCGGAAATGGCTCTTGCCGCCCTTAACTCGCATAATTTTGCCGCTGCCCGTGATGTGGAAGCGGCTCTTGGCTCCCTTATGGGTTTTTATCTTAGGCAATTTTTTAAGACCCCTTTACTACCTCTTTCGCCACCACTTCGCTCGTCTTCGCTTTCTGGGCGGCTAACGGCGAGAGGATTATGGTCATACTCCTCCCCTCAATCACCGGTTGCCGGGCGATAGCCGCCACCCCCTGCAGCGATTCCGTCATTCTTTGCAACAGACCCCAGCCGATTTCGGGGTGGGTGATTTCCCGCCCCCGGAAGCGAACCGTCACCTTGACCTTGTCGCCCTCGCCCAGTAGCTTCCGCACCGACCTGGTCTTGGACTCAAAGTCGTGGTGGTCAATCTTGGGTCGCAGCCTGACCTCGCGCAGCAGCGAAACCCTCTGGCTCCTCCTCTGCTCGCGCTCTTTCTTGGACTGCTCGTACTTGTACTTGCCGTAATCGAGCAGGCGACACACGGGCGGTGTTGCGGTCGGAGCTACCTCAACCAGGTCAAGGTCGTGCCTCCTCGCCATCTCCAGCGCCTGGCTTATGGGCATAATCCCCAACTGCTCGCCCTTCTCCCCCACCAGACGTACTTCCCTGGCTCTGATGCCCTGGTTAATCCGTAGCGGTTTAACTATGTTCTATTTACCTCCCGCACACCCTCAGGCTTTACGGGCACAAACTATATCATAACAGCCTGCGCTAGTCAAGTTCTACAGCTTCAATTCCAGGCTGCGGCTGGCTATAATCCCCTTCAATTTCTTCTTGAATTCGTTAAAGGGCTGGGCGTTGGCCTGCTCACCGCTGCGCAGGCGGATGGAGACGGTTGATTCGGCCACCTCTCTGTCGCCGACGACGAGCATATAGGGCACCTTCTCCAGCTGCGCCTGCCGTATCTTCATGTTCACCGTCTCCGAGCGGGCGTCCACCACCCCCCTTATCCCTTCTTTTTTGAGCTCGGCTTCCAGCTTTCGGGCGTAGTCCAGGTGGCGGTCAGCGATGGGTATCACCGCTACCTGCACGGGTGCCAGCCAGACCGGGAAGGCGCCGCCGTAGTGCTCGATGAGCGAGGCCAGGAAGCGCTCCATGCTCCCCAGCACGGTGCGGTGCACCATCGCCACCGTGTGCTCTTGCCCGTCCTCGCCGACATAGTTGACATCGAAGCGCGCCGGCAGGTTGAAGTCGACCTGTATCGTCGGCCCCTGCCAGCCCCGCCCCACCGCGTCCTCGAACTTTATATCTATCTTGGGCCCGTAGAAAACCCCTTCGCCAGGGTCAATCTCGTAGGCGAGCTTCTGCCTTTCCAGAGCTTTGGCTAAAGTATCGGTGGCTTGCTCCCAAACCTTCAGGTCGCCCGCGTATTTCTCGGGCCGGGTGGAGAGAAAGACGCTGTAGTTGCTGAAGCCGAAGGTGTCCACCATGAACAAGGCCAGGTCAAGCACACCCACCACCTCGTCCTCCAACTGGTCGAAGCGACAGAAGATATGCGCATCGTCCTGGGTAAAGCCTCGCACCCGCGACAGCCCGTGCAGGACACCGGAGCGCTCGTATCTGTAGACCGTGCCCAGCTCGGCGTAGCGCAGGGGCAGCTCGCGGTAGCTGCGCTGGCTGGTCTTGTATATCAGGATGTGGCCGATGCAGTTCATCGGCTTGATGACGTATTCCTGCCCCTCGACGTTGATGGGGTCGTACATATTATCGCGGTAAAAGTCCCAGTGTCCGCTCGTCTTCCAGAGGTCGAGCTTGCCGATATGGGGGGTATAGAGCAACTCGTAGCCCCGCTTGATATGCTCTTCCTTCCAGAAGTCCTCGATAACGCGCCGTATGGTAGCCCCCTTGGGGTGCCAGTGGACTAAACCGGGTCCCGCCTCTTCGTGGATGCTGAAGAGGTCTAATTCCTTGCCCAGCTTGCGGTGGTCGCGCCGTGCCGCCTCCTCCAGCTTTTTGAGGTAATCATCGAGCGCCTCTTTAGTAGCGAAGGCGACGCCGTAGACCCGCTGCAGCATGGGATTATGCTCGTCACCCCGCCAGTAGGCCCCGGCGATGCTCACCAGCTTGAAGGCTTTTATCTCCCCCGTGGCCGCGACGTGAGGCCCCCGGCACAGGTCAACGAAAGAGCCCTGCCGATAGACGCCCACCTTTTTGTCTTCTATCTCCTCGATTAGCTCCAGCTTGTATGGCTGCTTGGCGAATAGAGAGCGAGCGTCCTCTTTGGTTAACTCTTCCCGCTTGAAAGGCAGGTCGGCTTTGACCAGTTCTTTCATCTTGGCCTCGATAACGGGCAGGTCGTCCGGGGTCAGGGGGCGGGGCAGCTCGAAGTCATAGTAAAAGCCGTCCTGAGTGGCTGGCCCGATGCCGAATTTGGCGTCGGGGAACATAGAAAGAACCGCCTCCGCCAAAACATGAGAGGCGGAGTGGCGCATTGTCTCCAGGCTATCGTCTTTTTGAGCTTTCTTGGCAGGAACCATAGCTGTCTGATTATATCAGCTAGTGATGCGGCGTGCAATTGAGGCAAGGCGGATTAGCTATGGCCTGCGGATGAGCCAGGGTCGGTGGTGATTTAGGCGGTGACCTTCCAGCCCTTCTTCTGGTAGTTGCGCGGCGGCCTGTATTCCTTGAGCCTGTCCAGCTGTCCCAGCCTCTCCAGGCGCTTATAGATAAGCTCCCAGGCGCAGTCCCGCTCCGGGTCAAGCTCGCACTTGCCCTCCCTGGCGCCGCCGCAGGCACCGTTGAGCAGCCCCTTGGCACAGCGGGTAATCGGGCAGACGGCACCGGTCAGGGCCAAAACGCAGTCGCCGCAGGAAGAGCAGCTATCGATGATAGCGCCCTCTTCCCGCTCGTCGATGCCCACGAAGTGTGAGTTCTGGGCGGGAATAACGGGCAGGTCGGGGAAGACCTCGGCTACTGTTTGCGGCCCCGCCCCGCAGGCGAGGGAGAGCACGGCGTCTATATCCTCAACATAGGGCTTTATCGTCGCTCTGGTCAGCACGGAGTCGCACTGCTTGACCACCGAGGTCAGCTTGAACTCGAACTCCTTGCCCTTGAGCTTACCGGCCAGTTCGAGTAGCTGCTTTAATGTCTTGGCTTCCCTCATTCCTCGCGGCGGCTGGGTACAGCCGTCGCAGCCGGCGATTAGAATCTTTTTGTAGGGAGATATTGATTCCAGTATTTCATCCAGAGGCTTGAGTACGGTTACAATCATCAGCTTTTCCCCTTCGCAACGATAGTTTCTATCTTCTGGCGGAACTGCCGAATGGCTTCCTCCGCCTTTCCTTCGTAGCGCGGCGAGACCGAGCCGAAACCCAGCTTCTCACCCAGCCCGAGCTGCTCCAGCTGCCCTTTGATTTTAGCCACCACGTGCTCAGCCTTGGCGCTCACCCCCTCCTGCTTGCAGTCGTCCTCGGCGCAGGCAATCACCATAACCCCGTCGGCGCCGTTCTGCAAAGCCTCCAGGACATGTATGGCTTCGACCCGCCCCGAGCAGGGCAGCTCTATGGTGCGCACGTTGGGGCTCACATCACCGTTTAATGGCGGATAGAGCGCCCACTGGCAGCGGAAGACGAGTATTTTAGGCGGCTCCATCTCGGCAATCAGCCTGGGCAATAGCTCTGAGATTCTGTCCCTCTCCCAGTTCTCCAGGTCGAGGGCGAAGGCAGGACAGAGGGAGACGCACAGGCCGCAGCCGCGGCAGGCGTCCAGATCGAAGCTTATGCCGCCAACGCTCTCCAGCTTGGGGGCGCCGTAGGGGCAGTAGAAAACGCAGTTGCCGCAGGCGATACAGAGGTCCTTGTCTACCTTCACCTTGAGGCTGTTGCGCTTCATGGTTACCGCCTCTTGGCCGTAGCCCAATTGCTCCAGCATGCGGTTTAAGGCCATAACGCGCCGCCCGGTGAGTGGGCTGCCCCGGTGAAAGCGGCAGTAGTCCTCGTCACAGGCGAGGATGTTAATCTTGGTTATCCCCTCCACCATCATCCCCAAAAGCAATTCCTCGGAGATGCGCCCGACACAGGGCACGGAAAGGGGCACAAAGTCCTTTACCCCGAAGAGCTTGCCCACTTGGCTGAAGTCGGGGGCGCTGCCCTTGCACATGACAACCAGGGTATTACTCTTGTATTTCGGCTTTACCTTCCTCAGGTAGTTGAGCAGTGATTCGCGGTCGTAGTAGATGGTATCAATGGCCCGCGCCGGGCAGGCTGAGGCGCAGATACCGCAGACCTGGCACTTCTCTATATCCAGGATGATTTTGTTGTTTTCGTGGTCTTTACTGATAGCGTCGTAGGGGCAAAGAGAGCCGCAGATAGAACAGCGGCTGCAATAGTCATCGTTGATTTTAACGGCTGGCTTGGCTTCGGCGATCTGCGTCAATATAGTCCCCCTTTCTTAAGTACATCGGACTGTCTACTAAAAGCCCAAAAATAAAGCCAGCTTGGAAAAATAAGAAGAACCGTCGGCTTCACCCAATTTTAGCGTTAGACGCCCAGGCTGTCAATTATTTCTCTGCACTTGCGCTTCCCATAGTCATTCCCGCGAAGGCGGGAATCCATTATTTGTCATTGCGAGCGAAGCGAAGCAATCCCCCCACCCCAGGTTTTCATCCCACCCAATACCCACCCAACAGAGGTGTAACCTCTATTAACTTCTCACCCCACCCCCAGGTAGTTTTTCCCACACCAACCCACCCACAAACGTCTTTCAAAGGGGGGCTTCGCCCCCCTTAAAAACCCCCCAATAAGTTGAGGTAGGGAGCGTATCCCCGGAAGGCATTCTAGAGGGAGAATCCCCTCTAAGGGTGGGCAGGGTGGGCAAATAGAACGTTCGCCAAACAAGGCGGTGGGGAAGGGCGTAACCCTAAATAAGAGGTATAAAAGGAGTTTAACTCCTATTGGGTGGGACGGGTGGGACAATACTACTTACGCTAAACAAGGTGGGGCTGGGGGAGTGGGAAAAACCTCTATACCCCCTTGACAAACCTAAAATCATATGATACACTTGTTTTCAGAACAATTGTATTAAGGAGAAAACATGGCTACGCCCACCCGAGAGCGTATCTTAAACTTCATCCGCCAGTTCCTGGAAAAGAAGGGCTACGCCCCCACCGTCAGGGACATCGCCAAGGGCTGCAAAATCAGCACCCCCTCCGTCGTCCAGCACCACCTCAACAAACTGGAAAACGAAGGCCGCATCCACCGCGACCCGACGGTCTTTCGCAGCATCCAGCTCACCGACCGCAAGCTGGAGGCCGTCTCACTGGTACCGCTTTTGGGCACCATCGCCGCCGGCAAGCCCATCCCCGTGCCCACCGCCGAAACCTGGAACTCCGTCCCCGAGGAAACGTTGCAGCTTACCGACGAGGTAACGCGGGGCAAAAAGGGCATCTACGCCCTCAGGGTCAAGGGCTTTTCCATGATTGACGCCCTCGTCGGCGACGGCGATATCGTCCTTATCCAGCAGATGTCCAGCGTGGAGGAAGGTGAGATGGCGGCGGTCTGGCTTAAGGTGGAGCAGGAGGTAACGCTGAAAAAGGTCTACCACGAAGGCGGCCGCATCCGCCTGCAACCGGCCAACAAAGAGATGCAGCCTATGTATTACCCACCCGAAGACGTCGAGATTCAGGGTAAGGTAATCGGAGTCTTACGCAAGCTATAGTCAAGGGGGACTGGAGCATTGGCTAAGATATTGGAGAAACCGGAAGAGCTCAAGGTCACGGTGAACGTACGGGGGATACCCTTATCAATGGCCCGCAACGGCGATAGGCAACGCATCACCCGGGTCTATAAGGAGTGGCAGCAGACTGAGGAGTGGTGGGGCAAAGAGATGTCCCGTCACTACTTCCGCGTCAAGACCAACAAGGGCATGGTCTGCGACATTTATCGGGATATGCCCGGCGGCAGTTGGTATCTGAGCCGCATCCACGACTAAAATAAATTGACAGCTATGCTGGCGGCAATGGTAAACTGTTTATACCATGACCGATATCAGGGCCGTCAGCCGCCAGCTAGTCGAGGCGCTTAAAAAACAAAGCGCCGACTACATCGAAGCCCGCCTTGAGGAAAGCCAGCGCAGCCACATTACCTACCGCGGCAAAGAGCTGGAATCGGCGGGGCAGTCCACCGCCGTCGGCGGCAACATCCGCGCCCTGGTCAAAGGCGGCTGGGGCTTCGTCAGCTTTAACGACCTCAATGACCTCGACGACGGAATAAAGCGTGCCATTGAGCAGGCAAAGCTCGTCGGCAAAGAGAAAAGCCAACTTGCCCCCGTCGAGCCCGTTGTTGATACGGTAGCCAACGGCAAAGATATCCCCCTGACCATCCCCTTGGCGGAGAAAAAGAAACTCCTCGACGAATACAACCAAATCATCTGGCGCACCCCTCACCTCCAGACCTCGGTTATCGGCTACTCCGACAGCTATAAAAGGACTATTTTTGTAAATTCATCGGGCAGCTACATCGAGCAGCCCAGGATGGATATAACTTTGCGCATCAGCGCTGTGGCCACCGACAACGGCGAGGTACAGCAGGCGGGTTTTAGCCTGGGCAGCCGTGGCGACTTCAAAGCCATAACGGGCCTTCACCAGCAGGTGGAGGCGACGGCGAAAAACGCCGTCGCCCTTCTTTCCGCCCCCCAGCTAAAGGGCGGCGAGTACACCGTTGTCTTAGACCCGGTGCTGGCAGGCGTCTTCGTCCACGAAGCCTTCGGTCACCTCTCGGAAGCCGACCACATCTACGAAAACGAGCGCCTGCGTGAAATTATGGTCCTGGGCAAGAGGTTCGGCGGTAAAGCACTTAATATCATTGACAGCGCCGCCGTCCCCGACCTGCGCGGCAGCTACAAATACGACGACGAAGGCGTGCCCGCGACCAAGACCTACCTTATCAAGGAAGGGGAATTGGTGGGGCGATTACATTCCCGGGAGACAGCCGCCAAGATGGGGGAAAAGCCCACCGGCAACGCCCGCGCCATCAACTACGAATTCCCGCCCATCGTGCGCATGACCAACACCTACATCGAGCCGGCCATGGGCTCTTTTGCTGATATAATCGCCGACATCAAGGAAGGCGTCTACGCCAAAAACTGGTTCGGCGGCACCACCAGCATGGAGATGTTCACCTTCTCCGCTGGCGAGGCCTATATGATACGCAACGGCAAGCTCGCCGAGGCGCTAAGGCCGGTGGTGCTCACCGGCAACGTCTTCACCACGCTGAACAATATCGATGCCATCGGCGGCGACCTGGACATGAACCAGGGCGGCGGCTGCGGCAAGGGCGGGCAGATGCCCCTCCCCGTCTCCAACGGCAGCCCCCACATCCGAATCCGCAAGTGCCTGCTGGGAGGCAGCTAGTGGAAAGGATACTGGAAAAAGCCCGAAAAGTCGCCGAAGCCGCCGAGGTCTTTCTCGTCACTGCCGAGGAGACCCCCGTGCAGTTCGAAGCCAACCGTCTCAAGCACATCCAGGGCAAACAGAGCACGAGTGTCGCCTTACGCATTATTAAAGACGGCCGCATCGGCTACGCCACCGGCACTGACGTCAATGATAGCCAAGGCCTGGTGGACAACGCCTTGGAGACGGCCAAGTTCGGCACCAGGGCTAGGTTCGAGCTTCCCCTCCCCATCCTCTATCCCAAAGTGGATATTTTTGATTCCGACGTCGAGGCAACCTCCGTCGAGAAAATGGCCAGCTTAGGCGAGGAGCTTATCGCTCTCATTACCGGGCACACACCGGATATTGTCTGCGAGGCGGCGGTGGAGAAAGAGACCATCGCCTTAAGTATTATCAACTCGCGCG
>DAOUMR010000084.1:0-5758 GCA_034409905.1 Dehalococcoidales bacterium
TTGTAGCACCAGGGCGTTATAGCCTTGTGAATTAGTCATGGCAATTAAAATGAGCCCATTTTTCGCTAAAATCTTCTTAAGGTTTAATCATTTCAAGAGAGTGCTAGTTGTGTGCAAAGGGTATAATGAGGATTACGATAATTTCACAGAACTAGTCTGGGAGGACGATAAAGATTTGGATTTCTACGATAAAGAAACATATCCCCAATTTCAACTCTGGATTAGTTAGCAAGATATTTGAATTATCTTCATAGACGTTAATTCTCTGTGCCCATCAGAGCTAAGAAAAATGAGCAAGGTTGATGACTATATTAACCAGCAGGGGTCGCCGCAAAAGGAAATCTGCCAGAGCTTAAGAGAGCTTATTCTCAAGACCATTCCCGGCATAAGAGAGGAAATGATGTGGGGCGTTCCCGTCTTCGCCAGGGGCAAGTTTTATATTGGGGCCCTCAAAGACAAAGTTAATCTGGGGTTCGCCATCAAGGGGCTGACCAAGGAGGAAATTGCCCTTTTGGAAGGCGGCGGCAAGACGATGAGGCATATCAAGGTCTATACTGTGGCCGACATCGACGAGGAGAGAATAGCCGGGCTTTTAAGATTGGTCAATAAAAAAGCCGAGTGCTGAAAATAACCTCGTCGGATGACCGTAAGCCCCCTTGAAAAAACCGAGCGGAACCATGCCTAAATATCATATCTGGACCATCGGCTGCCAGATGAACAAGGCGGAATCGGAACGGCTGGCTAGCCACTTTGAGAAGTTGGGCTACCAACCCGCCGCCAGCGCTAATGAAGCCGAGCTGGTGGTGCTCAATAGCTGCGTGGTGCGCCAGAGCGCCGAGGACCGTGTGACCAATAAGCTCGATAACCTCAAGGCGCTAAAGAAGGCGCGCCCGGGTCTGACTTTAGCCGTCACCGGCTGTCTGGTCAACGCCGACACCAAAAGCCTGGAAAAACGCTTCCCCCAGGTCGATTACTTCTTTAAGCCCGGGGAACAGCCGCCGTGGTTGGAAAGCCCCAAAGAGCCACCCCTCCCCCAAAAGCCGAATGTCGCCGCCTACGTGCCCATCATTCAGGGTTGCGACAACTTCTGCAGCTATTGCATCGTCCCCTACCGCCGGGGGAGAGAGAAGAGCCGAGCTCCAGCCGAAATCGTAAACGAGGTCAGAGAATTGGTGGGACGGGGGGCCAAAGAGGTCACCCTGCTGGGGCAGAACGTGGACTCTTATGGCCACGACTTGAACGTAGACTCCTATGGCCACGACCTGCCCGAAAAGCCTGACCTGGCCGATTTGCTCTACGAGCTGAATGATATCGAAGGACTTTTACGAATCCGTTTCCTGACCAACCACCCCAAGGACATGAGCCTCAAGCTCATTGAGGCGGTGGCGGCTCTGGACAAGGTCTGCGAGCAGCTTACCCTGCCCGTCCAGTCGGGAAGCAACGAGATTCTAAAAGCGATGAGACGGGGCTATGACGCCGAGCACTACCGAAAGCTGGTCGGTGAGATAAGGGCTAAGATACCCGAAATCGCTTTGAGCACCGACGTCCTGCTCGGCTTTCCCTCTGAGAGCGAAGCCCAGTTTAAGGAGACGGCCGACTTGCTATCCGAGCTAAAGTTTGATACAGTCCATATAGCCGCTTATTCGCCGCGGCCGGGGACCTTCGCCGCCAGGAAACTGGAGGACGATGTTCCCCCCGCCGAAAAGAAGCGGCGCTTGGAACACGTCGAGCGGTTACAGGAGAAAATCGCCACCGCCATCAACGCCCGCCTCAAGGGCAAGATAGTGGAGGTTTTGGTGGAAGGGGAAAAGAAGGGGAGGTGGTGGGGTCGCGCCCGAACCGATAAACTGGTATTCTTTAACGACAGCCGTGACTGTCGGGGGAAGCTGATAAAAATAAGGGTCGAGAAAACAAGTCCCTGGGCGCTCCAGGGGGTAGCTGAAGGTTAAACTATCATAGGAGGCAAAATGAAGCTGTCTAAAACACTGAGCCTAGTGCTAATCGTCGCCGTGCTCGCCACCATGGCGTTGCTGGGCGGCTGTTACCCCACCGAAGGCGAAGGCGGCGGCACCAGCAGCACCATCTACATGATTGTCTTCCTGGTGCTCATCTTCGCCATGTTCTACTTCCTCATGATTCGTCCCCAGCGCAAGAGACAGAAAGAGCACCAGCAGATGATGGAGGAACTGAGGAAGGGAGACAAGGTGATTACCGCCGGCGGCATCTACGGCGTGATTGAGAGCGTCAGCGAGGATAGCATCGTCATCAAGGTGGAATCGGGGACGACCATCAGGCTGGCCAAGGGCAGCGTCGCCCTCAAGCGCGAGCAATAGCCCCAAACTAGACTAGCGACGGTCCCGGCTATCGAGCATGATGGTCACGGGGCCGTCGTTGTGGATTTCTACCTGCATGTACTGCTGGAAGCGACCCGTTTGCACTCTTAGCCCGCTCCCCTTGGTTTCACTGACGAAGTGCTCGAACAATTCTTCCGCCCGTTGGGGCGGGGCGGCTTCGGTGAAGCTGGGGCGGCGCCCCTTTCTGGTATCGGCCAGCAGCGTGAACTGGCTCACCAGAAGCAGCTCGGCTTTAATATCTAATGCGGAGAGATTGAATTTCTCCTCTTTATCGGCAAAGATGCGCAGATTTACCAGCTTTTGCACCAGGTAATCAGCGTCCTTAAGCTCGTCGCCTTCGGCGACGCCGACAAAGACCACCAGCCCCCGCCCGATGCTGCCCACCACCTCCCCATCTATAGTGACCGAGGCGCTGGTGACCCTCTGTAGAAGCGCTTTCACTTGTCCTTGTCCTTCTTCCCCTTTTCCTTGCCCCCGTCGCCCGAATCAAAGCTACCCTTGCCCATATCGGGGGGCTTTTTGCGGTTATCGGTGATATAGAAACCGCTCCCCTTAAAGATAACCGGCGCGGGGTGGAAGACGCGGCGCAGCCTGCCCCCGCACTGGGGGCATTTGACTATGGGCTTGGCGTCAAAGCTCTGCTTCTTCTCAAAGCGGTGATGGCAGGCATCACACTCGTATTCATAGGTAGGCATATATTCTTAACCTCATGGGTGTATTCTTAATTATTTTAGCCTAATCGGGCGTATCAAGGCAAAATTTTGCTCGCCTCTATGGCCTCGCCGACGATGAAGAGCGAGCCCGCCAGGCAGACCAAGTCTTTTTTACCGGCCAACGAGAGCGCCTGGGAGAGCGCCGCAGGGACGTCATCAGCGATGCGGGCCTTTATACCGTGGCGGGCGAACTCGGCGGCTAAGGGGGCGGGGGCCATGGCCCGGGGGTGGCGGGAACGGGTGACGATGACCCGGTCGAAGAGGGGGGCAAGCTCGGCGATAACGCCCTTGATGTTCTTATCGCCCGAAGCCCCCATGACCAGGATGGCTTTTTCGAAGTCGAAGTACTTTTTGAGAGCCTTCTTCAGGCTGCGGGCGGCGTCGATATTATGGGCGCCGTCAACGACCAGGGGGGGATTTCGGCGCAGGACCTGAAAGCGGCCGGGCCACTCTACTTTCTTAAAGCCTTTAGCAATGCTTTCGGCGGGGATATTAAAGCCTTTTTCGGCTAAGACCTCCAGGGCGGCGATGGCGGTGGCGGCATTCTGCTGCTGGTGCTCGCCGAGAACGGGCAGGAAAAGCTCGTAGCTGCCCCTTCTCCCCTCCACCCGTAAGCGCTGCCCGTCTAAATCGGAGCTTAGGCTCCGCCAGTTGATGTCTTTGCCCACGGTTATCAGCTTCGCCCCGCGCTCAGTGCAGGTCTGGCGGATTACCTCAGCCGCCTCGGGGGGCTGGGGGGAAATAACGACGGTGCTATTGGGCTTGATGATGCCGCACTTCTCGGCGGCGATTTCGGCAACGGTATCGCCCAGGACATCGGTGTGGTCAAGGCCTATCGTAGTAAGAATAGCCACCAGGGGGACGATAACGCTAGTAGCGTCGAACCTGCCCCCCATCCCCACCTCCAGCACCTGGAATTTGACACCTTTTTGCCCAAAGTAGGCGAAAGCCATACAGGTGAGGAACTCGAAGGTGGTGAGCTGCCCGTAGGTCGCCCGCTGGTTGACCTCTTCAACATAGGGCTTGAGGTCGGCGACCAATTTGGCCAGCTCGGCTTCGGAGATAAGCTCGCCGTCGATGCGGATTCTCTCCCGCCAGCTGTGGAGGTGGGGGGAGGTGTAAAGACCGGTGGGGTAGCCCGAGGCGGTGAGGGCATAAGCTATCATAATGGCCACGCTGCCCTTGCCGTTGGTGCCGGTGATATGCACCGAGCCGGCTTTTTTGTGAGGTTCACCGAGGAGAGACAAAAGCTCGTCGACGCGCCTGAGGTCGTAGAAGGCGGGGTCGTGGGGCATGCCTATCTTTTCGTAGTCGGTGTAGCTGTTGATATAGTCCAGAGCCTGCTGGTAATCCATATTTAGCAGTTCCCCAACATGACAATATATTATAAATTAAACTAATACATAGTTACTACCGAATAAGAAGTGTTATCGTTAATAAAAGGGATATTATTAGACAAAGATATGGACAATGTCTTGACATATGTCCCAATTTTTTATATTATGATTACAGGTAAATCTAAATGGACATTGTCTTGGACAATGTCCAGCGAAGAAGGTGACAAATGCCTAGATGGGATGTCAATTTCGACATGCACATCGACGACCGAGATTCTCGGATCGTTTCTCGTATTGCAATGGCACACGCGTTAGCAGCTGTAATTCGCGATATTCCCATACCTCCTTATGTCAAAGCTAAACTAGATGCGCTTAATATACTACGTGCTGTGCGGGGAACTACTGGTATAGAAGGAGCGAACCTAACAGAAAATGAAGTCCGCCAGATAATGGAGTCCCCGCCCAGAAAGGCTGTTTTGCCTCAGGCCAGAAGCCGTGAGGAACAGGAAGCACGAAATGCCAAAAACGTAATGTCTTACGTGGTTAAAGTGTTAGACGGTGAGCCGACTATGCCTTTAACAGAAACTCTGGTACGTAGAATTCACAGGATCACTACGAAGGATATAGATTACCTCAACAATGTACCCGGGCAATACAGAGCTCACGATGTATCTGCGGGAAATTACCTTCCCCCCAAAAATGAGGATGTTAAAAGACTTATGAGAGAATTCATGCAGTGGTTTAACTCTGGCACTCCGGCAACTTGGGACCCGGTAATAAAGGCAATTGTAGCCCATTTTTACATTATTAGTATTCATCCCTTTGGGGATGGTAACGGAAGAACAGCGCGGGGTGTGGAAAGTTTTTTGCTATATCAAGCTGGGGTAAACGCCCGCAGCTTTTACTCCTTAGCAAACTACTACTACCAGCATAGGCCAGAGTATGTGCAATTTTTAGACCATGTCCGTTTCCAAGCCAATGGTAATCTTGCGCCCTTTGTACTTTTCGCTCTAGAGGGGCTAGTTGGCGAACTTCAACAAGTCCATAGTGAAGTTTTGACAAACGTGAAGATGATCGCCTTTAGAGATTACGCACGTGAACAACTCGCTCGTACTAACAAACTGGGGTCCAGCGTCGGGGAGCGAATGGCCAATCTACTTGTATTCCTGAGTGATGGAGAGGCAGTTTCACTAAAAGATATACGAAGCGGTAAGCATACTTTATCTCGACTATACCGTGAACTGACAAACAAGACACTATCCCGGGATATAAATTTTCTCAAAGGGCAAAATCTTGTTATCGTCGAGGGTGATGAATTAAGAGCGAACTTAGACATCATGACACACTATACCCC